>CAYNGG010000264.1:0-5919 GCA_964396575.1 uncultured Desulfobacteraceae bacterium
AAGGTCTATGACGACGCGGTCCGGCGGGTGGCGACAACGGCGGCCACCCAATCCCTGCTATCGACGAATCGGGAGCAGTTCGCCTTGATCCGGGACGGGGTGCCGGTCACGTTCCGCGGCGACAAAGGGGAGCGGGTCCGACGGCGACGGATTTGATTGGAAAATCAATGGGAAACCGGCGCGACAAGAAAGGCGTCGCGCCGGAGCTCAAGTGTTGCGGGAAAACGGCGGGGGGTAGCTTTGAATGCTATAGCATATTGTCCAGCTCGTCCCGGGAAGGCACGTAGGATTCGTCAAAGGATTTCCAGAAGTCCTCGTCGGCCTCCTGCCAGCCGGGGCCGAACTTCCGGTCGAAAAAGGGCTTGAGCCGCTGAAACCATCGGCGCTCCGATTTCGTTCCGCCCTCGGCCGCTTCAATCACCTCCGCCGCATAGTTGGCGATGTCGGCGATCTTGTCCTTGGGGACATAGGAGTGGGCGCCTCCGCGGATCGATTTGACCAGGTTGTCGGGACTCAGGGCATGAGCGGTGAGCATCAAAGCCGGGATCCCCTTTTCGGTACACTTGGCCAGGAGGTCGTATCCCCGGACGCCCATGATGTCGAGGATCGCCGCGTCGTACTGATTTTTGCTCAGAAATTTTTCAGCGGTGGCGAAGTCCGGCGCGCTGTCGATAGAGCACATATCGAGCATCTCCTCGAGGGTCTCGAGGATATCCGGTTCGTCGTCCACAATCAACAGCCGCTTGCCTTTCAAGAATGCCTCCGCGTTCTCCATTGTCGTCTCTCCTTCGGTATCCATCCATCCGTTTCATGAACGGGGCCAAATTCCTGATGAGCTACCATAAACTGAATAGCGTTCACGGTCAACCGTTTTTTGAGGTCCCGGCCGCCAATGGCCTAGCCCGGAAATGACCCTGAATCGGCCGGGAACCAGATGGAAAAGGTACTCCCGCCCGAGGCCAGACAGTCCGCCCGGTCTGAGCAATGGGGGCAGTCGCTGATCCGGCCGGGGCACGGGTCGCTTTCCTTGGGGATGAACCGGCAGCGGGACGAGGTCATCTCGATTCGGAAGCCGTAGCGATGGGAGAAGTTCCGCATTCTCAGGAGGTCGGCCCCCTTGCCCCCGGCGTTGAAATCGAATGGGGCCCGGGTGGAGTAATCCCCGGTTTCCTGGGTGACGTAGAAGCCGTCGAAGATCCGGCGCTGGGAGTCGGCGGTGATTCCGACGCCGTAGTCCTTGACGGCGAGCTGGACCCCGTTGCCGGCGGGCTTGATGGTCAGCTCGATCCGCCCTTCGTCGGGGGTGTTTTCCACCGCGTTTCGGATAAGGCCGTCCACGGTTTTCATCAGGGGCTCAGCCGGAATCTTGACGGGGGGTGCCGGGGCGAAGTCGGTGGTGATCTCGATCTCCCGGTGGGCGAAGTCGGGGCGGAGGTGGGCGAGCTGATGGGCCACGAACCGGTCGAGCTGGATTTGTCGGGAGGGGAGGTGGTCCGGCCGGAACCGGCTTTCCACCTCCGCCCGGATCGCTCCGGCCAGGGCCTCGTCCCCCCGCTCATTGACGATGACGCCCTCCATCTGGTCGAGGAACTGCTCGTAGAGTCGGAAAAGGTAGGCCGGCGGGTTGTGGCCCCGGGCCTGAACGATGTCATCGACCTCTTCCTGGATTTCGCTCAACCGCTTAAGGTTCCGCCCGGCCCGCTCGAGGGTCGGCCGCCATCGGTCTTCGGGGAGGGCGGAAAGTCGGCTTTCCAGGATGTTCAGGGAGCCGGACAGGACCGAGAGGGGGGTTTTGAGCTCATGGGAGAGGTGGTTGACCATCCGGCTCCGGGCCCGGCTCAGGGAGTCGAGCTCCCGGTAGGCCATCTTGACCTCTTCGGAAAACCGGGCGTTTTCCACGGACAATGCCACGGTTCCGGCGATGGTGCCGAGGAGCTCGACATCCTCATGCTGAAACGCCCCGGCCTTTTTATTCATGGCCGCCAGGACCCCGATGATCCGCTCGGCGCTCCGCATGGGGACTTCCAGGATGTTTCGGGTCTGGTAGCCGAGCTTCTGGTCCCGTTCGGGGTAGGCTTCGGGCAGCTCGTCGGTGTCGTTGACGATCAGGGGGTCGCCATTTCGGATGACCTGACCGGCCATGATCTCGTCGATGGGGAACCGGTTGCCCTTGACCCGCTGTTCGATCTCGAGGTCGTCGTAGGATGCTCCGGGGATGAAGAGCTCGCCGCGTTCCTCATCCACGAGGACCACGGCGGCGCCTTCGGTTTCCAGGAGTCCCCGGATTTCGCGGCTGATGTAGTCGAGGAGGTCCGGGAGGTCCGGGTATTCCGGGAGGGTTGCGCTGATCCGCTGCATGGCCCGGTTGATCCGGGCCAGCCGCTTTTCCTGGGTGACGTCCCGGTGAATGAGGACGATCCCCTCCGGCTCCCCGGCCGTGGCCGGGTAGATGGCGGCCCGGAGCACCACGTCCAGAATCCGGCCGTCCCGGGTCAAACGCCGGGTTTCGTGACGCATTACCACCCGGTTTTCGATGAGGGACTGAATCCCCTGGCGGGTCTCTTCCTCGAGTCCGGGCGGGATATAGGGAATTCGCCGGTCCCGGATCTCGTCCAAAGTCCATCCGAAGACCTCGGTGAACATCGGGTTGACATAGGAAACCCGCCCCTCCACGGTAAAGACGACGATGGGATAAGGCATGAAGTCGATGAACCGCTTGTACCGCTCGCTCGACTCCAGAAGGGCCGCCTCGGCCCGTTTCCGCTCGGTCATGTCCTGGAGGGTCTCGATGGCCCCGATCACCCGGTCGCGGGCGTTGTAGAGCGGCGCGGCGGTGAAGAAGAGCCATTTCCCGTCGGTCCCCAGCGCGGGAAAAAATCCTTCGGCCTCATAGGCCCCTTCGATGACCGGCGAGTGGCGGAACCGGTCGGCATAGTAGCGGATGAAGTCCTTGAGGTCCGCGGCCTCCACGAGGAGATCGGCCATCACCGGCCGCTCGTGGTCGTAGAAGGCCATCCACTGGTTCCGGGTGCCGATCATCCGCTGGGCCGGGAGGCCGGTGAGGGTCTCGCAGGCCCGGTTCCAATGAGTGATCCGGTGGGCTTCGTTGATGACGAAGGTCGGGATGGAGGACCCGGCCACGATTCCGTAGAGGAGACGCTCGCTTTCCGCCAGACGCGCTTCCACCTCCCGCCGTCGCCGGGACTCCCTTTCCAGCTCCCGGACCCGTGCTTGTAAGGTATCGTCCGCCGATCGATCGCTCATGAACGCCCTCCGTCGGTCGCCGCCTGGCTCAGGGCTTCCGCTTGTCTTTGAAGATCTGGTTGGAGATGACCACCCGCTGGATCTCGGAGGTCCCTTCATAGATGGTGAAAACCCGGGCGTCCCGGTAGTACCGCTCCACCGGGTAATCGGTGGTAAAGCCGTAGCCGCCGTGCATCTGAAGGGCGCTGCCGGTGATCCGGTTGACCATTTCCGAGGCGAAGAGCTTGGCCATGGAAGCCTGCATGGTGGACTTTTCCCCCCGGTCCCTGGTGGCGGCCGCCGAGAACATGAGCTGCCGGGCCGCCTCGATTTCGGTGGCCATGTCGGCCACCATCCAGCGGAGCCCCTGGAATTTGGAGATTTTCCGGCCGAACTGGTCCCGGCCCTTGGCGTATTTGACCGCCGCCTCGAGGGCCGCCGAAGCCACCCCCACCGACTGGGCCGCGATCCCGATCCGGCCGCCGTCCAGGGCGGTCATGGCGATCTTGAACCCGTCGCCCGGCTTGCCGAGCATAAGGTCGGCCGGGACCCGGCAGTCTTCGAAGAGAAGGTCGGTGGTGTCCGAGGCCCGGAGCCCCATCTTGTCCTCTTCGTGTCCAACTTTCAGGCCCGGGGTTCCCTTTTCGACGATAAAGGCGGAAATCCCCTTGTGGCCCTTTGACTCGTCGGTCTTGGCGGTGACGATGACCAGCCCGCCGTTTTTTCCCGAGGTGATGAACCGCTTGGTGCCGTTGATGACGTAGTGGTCGCCGTCAGGCTCGGCGGTGGTGGTCTGAGCCGAGGGGTCGCTGCCGGCGTGGGGCTCGGTGAGCGCAAAGGCCCCGATGATCTCGGCGCCGGCCAGCCGGGGAAGAAAGGTCTTTTTCTGGGCCTCGGTGCCCCATCTGACAATGCTTTCGCAGACAATGGAGTTGTGGACCGACATGACCACGGCGGTGGAGGCGCAGGCGGCGGCGATCTCCGAGAGGGCAAGGACATAGGAAACCGTGTCGGCCCCCTCGCCGCCGTACTCCAGCGGGACCATCATTCCCATGAGGCCCAGCTCCCCCATTTTCCGGAGGTTTTCCGCCGGAAAGGCTTTGGTCTTATCCCGCTCCGCGGCCGTGGGCGCCACCTCCTTCCGGGCGAGCTCCCGGACCATGCTCTGGATCATGAGCTGCTCGTCGGTCAGCTTGAAAAACATGGGTTCACCTCGCTATGGCCCGTAGATGACGACCAAAAGCTCCGCCGGCTCCTGGCCGACGTTCCGGAGCTTGTGCCGGATCGCGGAGTTGAAGTGGAGCGAATCGCCTTCGGAAAGCCGGTTGACGTGATCGCCGACGGTGACCTCCACCTCGCCGGACAGGACGTAGTTGAATTCCTCGCCCTCATGGCAATAGCCCACGCCCTTGTGGTCCTGATTCGGGTCGATGGTAACCCGGAAGGCCTTCAGGTGCTTGTTCTCGGCTCCCGGCGTGAGGGTTTCGTAGGCGTAATTCTCGGTCCGCTTGGCGTATTCGGTAACCCGGTCCTTGAGGCTGGCCTCCTGCTCCCGAAGAAAAAAGCCGGAGTCGATCTCGAGGGCACGGGCGAGCTGGAGCAAAACGCCCACCGGCGGCATCACCTTCCCGGACTCGACCTCCTTGAGAAAGTCGATGGCGTATCCGGTTTCGTTGGCGATCCGGTCAAGCGTGAACCCCTTCTCGGTCCGAATCCGCTTGATCTTCTTGCCCACGGGCTCGGGTTTTTTGGCTTTAGTCGGCATGGCGTCTCCTTCAGGAATAGTCGTAGAAGCCCCGTCCGGTCTTTCGGCCGAGCCAGCCGGCCTCGACATATCGGCGCAGGAGCGGACAGGGGCGGTATTTGGAGTCCTTGAACCCGTCAATCAGGGTCTCCATGATCGCGAGACAAGTGTCCAGCCCGATAAGGTCGGCCAGGGCCAGCGGACCCATGGGGTGGTTCATCCCCAGCTTCATCACCGTGTCGATGTCAGCCGGCTTGCCCACGCCGTGGAAGAGGCAGTAGATGGCCTCGTTGATCATCGGCATCAGAATCCGGTTGGCGATAAAGCCGGGGTAGTCGTTGGCCTCCGCCGGGGTCTTGCCGAATTTTTCGGATAAAGCCCAGGTGGTCCGGAAGGTCTCGTCGGAGGTGGTCAGCGCCCGGATCACCTCGACCAGCTTCATCACCGGCACCGGGTTCATAAAGTGCATCCCGATCACCTTGTCGGGGCGGCCGGTCTCGGCCGCGATCCGCCCGATGGGGATCGATGAGGTGTTGGTGGCCAGGATGACTGATGGCTCGCAGATCCCGTCAAGGTCCCGGAAGATCTTAAATTTCAAATCCTCTCGCTCGGTGGCCGCCTCGACCACGAAGTCGGCCCCGGACATGTCCCCGATGTTGACGCTGGTCCGAATCCGGCCGAGGACCGCGTCCTTGTCGGCGCCGGTCAGCTTTCCCTTGTCCACGGCCCGGTTGAGGAGCTTGGTGATATTGTTCAAGCCCTTCTGGACGAATTCGTCCCTGATGTCGTTCATGATGACCGACAGCCCGTTGGCCGCCGCCACCTGAGCAATCCCGTTGCCCATCTGCCCGGCGCCGATAACGCCGAGGGTCTGAATCCGATCTATATCCATGGCGAAGATGCCCTCCTTTGGATTTTAGATTTTAGATTTT
>CAYNGG010000265.1:0-5897 GCA_964396575.1 uncultured Desulfobacteraceae bacterium
CGCCGGCGCCGGACTTGAGGCCGTCACCCGGGTCATCATCGAAGCCCTTGCCGCGGCCGGCACGGTCCGCACCCCCATGGCCGACCTTCGGGTCCGCGTCTCCCGGTCTCCGGAGGGCACGCTCCGCTGCCGTCTGGATGGGGCCGCGGACGCCGAGTCCGACGCCGTTTTCGAGGCGCTCCGGGAGATGGTCGATCCGGTGGCGGCGCCGCGGTACCTCATCCGGCCGGTCTCCCGCCGCAACCAGCCGTCCTGGCTCCCGGTGCCCCAGGTTCTGGCCCGGCGGAAGGCTGATGCTGAATCATTCCGTCAAATCTGGACCCGCCGGTTCGGCCCGGCCGAGCTGATCTACACCCGGACCGGGCCGGGCCAGCGGGAGCTGGTCCGGGCTAGGCTCCGGTCCCTGGGACGGCCGGCCCGAGCAAGCCGGGGGACGGTCTGGAGGACATGACGGCCCCGTCGCGGACGGGTTTCGGCGGCTGGCAGCTCCATTTTTTTTGACGGGAAAGGGGGGATGTGGTAGTTTGAGATAATGACCGCCACGTCAGGAGGGGGTCGCTTTCCGGATAGCGGTCGGCCGCTCACCGCGTGGCTCACCCCGGCCGCGCGCCCGGCCTTGACCGCGTTTTTTTCCGGGCCGCCGCTGGCTTCCATCTCTCCTTTGGGGACGCCGCCCGGCGCGAACAACCACACTCAGGCAGAAAGGAGGCGACATGGCCCGGCGACACCTGCTTGTACCCTACAATTTTTCCAATGAAGATGAAAAGTCCCTGAAGCTCGTCATCCGCCGCTATGCTCAGGAAGCGGATGTAGAGGTCACCCTTATCCACCTCTACACGCCCGTCCCGGAGGTCGATGTCCGCAACAACCCGATCATGGAGAAGATGTCGGCGAACCTGGCTTACCTGAAGCAGAAACAGAACGAAAACGAGGAGGCTCTCGAAGCCGCCCGGAAACGGCTGGTCGAAAACGGCTTCAAAGACGACCAGGTGCATACGGCCTACCGGCCCATCCGGCGGGACGTGGCCAGCGATATCATCGACTACGCGGAAAAGGAGCGCGTCTCGCTGGTGGTTCTCAACCGGAGCCCGGAGCGGATCACCCGGTTTTTTGTCCGGAGCGTCTCTGACAAGGTCATCTCCCGCCTGAAGGACATCGAGGTGGTGGTGGTCACCTGATCCGGCCGACGCCCGTCCGGCAACCGATTATTCGCGGCACCAAGCCAATGCAACAGACGTAAAGGAGGACGCGATGGACGAAAACCGCATCAATGTGGAGGTCGTGGGGCTGGTTTCCGAGACCATCACCGAGTCGGAAAACCTGGAGATGATGGCCAATCGGGTCACCCAGCTCCTCGTGGGCGCCCTGGGAATCAAAGGCGCCTCGATATTCGTGGTCAACCCCGGAACGGAATCGCTGGAGATCGTGGCCAGCGCCGGCCTCAGCCACGACTACGTCAACAAGGGACCGATCCTGGTGGACAAAAGCATCGCCCTGGCATCCAACCGGGAGCCGGTGATGATCAGCGACGTCAGCCAGAGTGATAAGCTCCAGTACCCGGAAAAGGCCCAGGCCGAAGGCATCGCCGCCATTGTTTCCTTCCCCGTCAACATCCGGGGCAAGCTCATCGGAGCCATCCGGCTCTATCATTCCGAACCCTGGCGGATCTCCGACGCCGACATCGCCCATCTCCAGATGCTGATCCCCAACCTGGGGATGGCCCTGAAATACTTCCGCCTCGTCACGGCCGTCGATACGGTCAAGGACGTGGTCAACGAAATCCACCCCATCTGGCTCTAATCCCCCGGGCCGCCGGCAACATCGCCCATGGGGCATCGTAAAGACAGACCTCCGGGGTTTCCAAAACCTCGGAGGTCCTGATCAGGTGCCGGCGGTTGGACGGCGAAAAATGAATTTTCGCACTCCTGGGAGCGCCGCACGCCGGAATCACCGTTCTAAACCAAGCCACCGCCGGACCGCCCGGGCGATGGGCACATCCGCCGGGGCGAGCGGATAGGTGGTGAGCCGGTCCGCCGGGACCCACTCGGCCCGGTCATGGACCGACAGGGCGGGCCGCCCCGAGAGAATCCGGGTCTCGACCGCGATCAGCCGGACGGCGCCGTGCTCGTAGCCATGCTCGCTCTCCCCGATGACCCGCCCGGCCCGGACCACGAGCCTCAGCTCCTCCCAAAGCTCCCGCTCCAGGCACAGTTGGGGCGTCTCCCCCGGCTCGACCTTTCCGCCCGGAAACTCCCAGCAGCCCGCCTGTCGCTGGCCGGGCGCCCGGCGGGCCAGGAAGACATCAGTCCCCCGGACCATCACCGCCGCGGCCACCGGGATCGGCGGAGCCTCCGGCCGCGCCGCCGTCACCCTCGCTACCCCCGCCGCTCGAACCGCTTCCGGACCGCCCCGCAAACGGGACACTTCTCCGGCGGCTCCTCGACGGCCAGGTGACCGCAAACGCCGCAGACGTAATAGACCGGCCCGGAGGCGTAATCAGCCAGCCCGGTCAGGAGACGATGGTGGGTCTCGGCTACCCGGGCGAACTGCTCAAAGGCCTCGGCGGCCGTCTTCCGCCCGCCGTCCTCCAGGGTTCGGGCCACCTCGGGAAAATCCCGGCTGAACGCGGCCCGTTTGGCCTCGGCCAGAGTTGACAGCCGATCCTCGTCGATCTCCCCGATCTTCCCCCGGAGGTGCATGAGTATCCGCCTGGCCTGGATCGACTCCGAAGCCGCCACCGCATCCAACAGCCCCGCCAGCCCGGCATTCCCCGCCTTGTCCGCTTTCATCGCATAGAGCCGGTTCCGCTCGGCCGACACCGAGGTCCGGGCAAACATCCGGGCCATATCCGCGAACTCTTCAACCGTCATTGCCGCCTCCTTTTCCGGATCTCCGCCGGTTTTCGGGTCCATATCGACTTTGCCTGAGACTCACCGGCCCCGGCCCGTGGCCGGAAACCTCCCTCTGTGTTTCATATTTCCGCCGTCCGCGCAAGCGCCCGGGCTCCAGGCCAAAGGAAGCTCCAGACCTCCATTGGCTTCGATTTAGGGTTGATTTTTCGTCATTTTTGTGCTTACAAGCTCCATTTCGACGGCATACCTGCCCCGGAGGATGACAGCCAGTGACTCGACACCACATCGTTGAAATCGGAAACTTCAGTGATCGCCGCTACAGCCAGTCGCGGGCCTATATCGGCATTTCCATGATTCCGGTCAGTTGGACCCGCCAGGCGAGATCTCCGGGATGGAGGGGTCCGTGGCCGCGCCGGCATGGCGCCTGGGAAAGGGTGTCCGGGGCCGGCTTTCCGAAACGCGAGGGCCGAAATGGGCTCAAGACATCATAAAAGCCAGGGCGATGACCCCGGCCGGAAAATTGATTTTGTCATGAAAATCCAATGTATCCAATGCAATAAGACCTATGACATTGATTCGGCGCTGATCGCCGAAGGCGGCTCCAAAGTCCGATGCAACCGGTGCAAGCTCATCTTCTGGGCCTTTCCAGATGGCGGGACCGCCCCGCCGGACCACTCGAAGGAAACCCCAAAGCGGCAACAACCGCCTGGGGCTTCGGCTCAAGAAAAAGAAGCACTTACCGATGACATCCGAGGCCGGCAATTTAAAATCTTCATTTCCAACTCCTGGCTTTCCAGCCGCGCCCGGAATATCATCCTGACAAACGTCTCCAGCCGCAATGAGCTGATTTCGCTGTCATCCAACAGGATTTCCGGATTTCAAAACTGCGGGAAAAAGATGCTCCAGGAAATCCTGGCCTTTATCCGGGACATCAAAACAACTTCCGCCGGGGATGGCTCCGCCGCGGCCGACTCAAAAAGGCGGGCCCGATCCTCGAAATACGAAAACGCTCAAGCCAGGACAACCGCCAAAAAGGTCCTCCGAAAAGAACCGACGAATTACCGTCTCGGGGCGCTCCCGCTGTTTTCCAACACAGAGATTCCGGGCTTTTCGGCGGCGGACCTCCATCCGGGCTACAAGGCGGATTTGAAAATCTCCGACGTCCCGTTTTCAGTCCGTGCGGTCAATGTGCTGGAGATTATGGGCTTAAAAACGCTGGGCGATGTCATGATGACCCCGTTCAGCCGGCTGTTGCTTCAACAGAACCTCGGACGGACCACCCTGAGGAAAATTCAAGCCCGAATTCGAGAGGCCATCCTCAACGCCCCCAAAGAGCTGTCGCCATCCGATATCGTTTCATCCAGCTACAACGAGATGATCACCCGGTTTGTCCGGGAAGCTATCAAAAACGAGCGGAACGCAACCATCCTGCTGAAACGGCTTCTGCCTGAAACCGATAAGCTCCGAACCTATGACGAAATCGGAGAGGAGTTTGACATCACCCGGGAGCGGGTTCGCCAAATCATCAGAAAAGGCATGAGAAGGTTAGCCACTCCATTGGTCAGAGCGAAACTCTCGCCCTTTTTCGACAATCTGGGGGACATCATCCGGGAAGGCGGCGGGATCATCGATGGCTTTTCACTGGCGCTGAAAACACGGGAAGCCTTTGGCTGGAAAGCCCCCTTGAATCCCAAGGCGCTTGCCCTCCTCCTGGAGATGGATGAGCAGTTCCGGCACGACAATGAAAACAGCGATTGGATTCTGGTGCCGGATTGCGAGTGTTTGACCTGCGAGTACCCGATGACGGTCCTCAACGGCGCCCTGCTGGAAAACACATCCATGGCGGTCGAAGATTTCGCCAGGCACTTGGCGACGGCGTGTAAAAATTCGTGCGGACAATCAAAAAGCATCGAAAGGTTCCATACGGCCTTTGTTGAAAGGCTCATTGGCACATCAGATGGCCGATACCTGATCAAGAAAGATGTCATCTTCCCCTATGCGGTCTGGCGGGCAAAGCGCTCGAATCGGCTTCATAAGGTTGTCTATCAGGTTCTCCAAGCCGTTGGACATCCGGTCCACTTCACCGAAGCCGCCCGGATGGTCCGGGAAGCCAGTGAACAGTATAAAAACGTCTCGGAACGATACGTCCATTTCGCGCTGATCGACCATCCCGATATCGTAAAAATGGGACGAGGCACTTATGGATTGCTGGCATGGAACGGTCCACGGGATCGCGAAACCTCCCATGCCATTCAAAAGGTTTTGAAATCGGCCGGGCTCCCCCTGAAAACAGCCAATATCTCCAATGCCTTGAAATCGGAATACAAAGAGCGGGAGATTATCACCGAGCTGAAGCACAACAAGCTATTTGTTGAAATCGGTTTCGACTATTTCGATCTGAAAAATCGATGGAGAGCAACAAGTCCGGAAAAGCTTTTAGAGGGGGTCCACGAGACAATCAAGCCATTCGCGGTATCTTTGATACCAAACCATAATTCCTCATATAACTTAGTATTGGGAATTGTTTTTCTTGAATTTATGGATAATCCCGGCAAAATCCGAAAAGATGTTCTCAATGATCGCTTTTATGAATATTATCACCAAAATCATGAAGCCGATCCATTTGGCGAGTCAAAAAATGCAGAGGTACCTAAGACGGGAAAACAGAAAAGCGTGAATCTTGAAAACCAGATATTAAAAGATCCACTGGAAGTTATATCAAATTCCGAGTTTATCAGTTTAAACGACGGTGTTTTATCCATTGACGGTCAAGTGATGGAGTCACTCTCAATAAGCCAAAAAGAAAGAATTAAAATCATACTGCTTAAAAAGCTTGATAACTACTATCATCAGTTTTCTTAATTCAATGACCATAACAAGTCGGCTTTCCCCGACCAATATGATCTTGATGACGATCCGATTGGATCTGATGATTCAGGCTCATTGATTACTAAAAAAAGAGAAGCTGCACACCTGACCCCGGGACGACAGCCAGTGAATCGCCATCACATGGATGACATCAGCCAATCCATTGAGCGCCGCTTC
>CAYNGG010000266.1:0-5886 GCA_964396575.1 uncultured Desulfobacteraceae bacterium
ATCCACGTCAAAGAGGCTCATCTGCATGGCCGTCTCCGACGGCTTCTCCGCCCGGGGCTCATCCACCTGCTCGATGGTCTGAAACGGCAGCACGAGATTGGAGACCTCGTTGGTCTTTCCGTTCCAGACCAGCTCCACCTCCCGTTTGTCCTCGAAGAGCAGAAAGCGGTACTTTTCCGGCAGGTCCCGGTCCGCTTCCAGATAGCGGATAATCTCCTGTTTTTCCTGTTTCGATAATTTCAGCATGGTCCGTCCTTATGTCAGGCCGGCCGGCCTCAAACCGGGTTTGAAAAGATAACCCCGAGATCCCTTAAGCCGGAGACCAGGAAGAGGGCCGCGTAAACCAACAGCATCATTCCCAGCCCCCGCATGATCCAGATGTAGGCGGTGCTGTTGAGAAAGGCCCGGGACCGGCCGGTCAGAAAGGCCAGGAGCATCTTTCCGCCCACCAGCAGGAGGTAAAATCCCCCGATAAACAGCGCCAGCGCCAGGATGTTGACGGCCAGGGCCTTGGCGATGGTCGGGGCGCCCACCGAAAACCAGAAAAGATAGGGGTTCGGGTTGAAGATGTTGACCAGAATCCCTTTTCGGATGGATCGGGCCGGGGCCGTTTCCACCTCGACCTCGGCGCCCCGGAACCGGAAGCTCTGGACCCCCAGGTAGGTCAGAAACCCGGCCCCGCAGAGGGAGATGATCCCCACCAACGTGTTGATATCGGGCAGCCGGGAGAGGACGAAGTAGATCCCGAGGATGATCGGGGCGTCGGTCAGGAGCGGGGCGCAGGCCACCTTGGCGCCTTCGACGGCGTTGTGCCGGAGGGTTTCGGCGATCACCAGGGCGGTCAGGGGGCCGGGTGCGAACCCGGCGGACAGGCCGAAGACGAGGCCGGCGGTCAGAAATCCGATCGGGTCGGTCATCTCCCCAGCGCCCGCCTGACTTGATCCATCAGGTCGGCGTCGCTCAGGTCGTTGTTTTCGACCCGGACCGCGCCGAGATAGACTTGCCCCAGCCAGACCAGATAGCCCTCGATGCGCTCGGAGAGGTCGCTGTTTCCGGCCATGTACCGGTCGAACGGGTCCATCTTGCCGACCCCCCGGCGCCGGGCGATCCGGGCCTGGCGGATGACATCGTCGATGTCCAGGGCAACGGTCCGGGCTCCGGTGACCCGGGGGATGGCCCGGAGCGCCCGGTCGAGATAGGCGGGCACCCGGATGGCTCCGGCGGCCGGGAACCGGTGGCCGAGGTAAAAGGCGAGGACCCGGAGGCCGGTGTGGCTCACCACGATCAACCGCCTGCCGGGGTGGGAAAAGGCGCGGAGGTCCCGCCGGACCAGGAGGGTCAAGACGGCCGGGATCAGGACCCGGTTGGCGCGGAAGGTCCTGAGAAAGACCGCTTCTCTGGCCAGCTCGGCCCGGTCTTTGTTCTCGGAGGTGGTCATTGTCTCCGGACGGGGCGGGGCGGAAAACCAGCCTTCACGGGTCTCGACGGGGTGACCGGCCGCTCGGTAGTCCCGGATGAGGAGGTTGGCGAGGTGGTCCTTGCCGGCGGCGTCGGTGCCGAGGATCAGGGTGGGAGCGGGGAGGTCGGATTGCATGGGGCGATACTCCGGCTATTCGGGGTAAGCCGCCAGGATCTCCGCCCGGCGGAAGCAGGTGGTGAGGTGGTCGTTGACCATGCCGGTGGCCTGCATGTGGGCATAGACGATCACCGGCCCCATGAAGCGGAACCCCCGGTCCCGGAGGTCTCGGCTCAGGGCTTCCGATTCGGGGCTCCGGGCCGGGATTTCCTCGGCGGTCCGGATTTCGTTGACCCGGGGCCGGCCGTCCACAAACCGCCAGATGTAAGCGTCGAACGAGCCGAAGGTTTCCTGGATCTCCAGAAAGCACCGGGCGTTGTGGATCGCCGACTCGATTTTTTTCCGGTTTCGGACGATGGCCGAATTTTCCATGAGCGCGGCCACGTCGGCGTCGCCGAACCGGGCCACGGCCGCCGGGTCGAAGTCGGCAAAGGCCGCCCGGTAGCCCTCCCGCTTTCTGAGGATCGTGTACCAGCTCAGCCCGGCCTGGGCCGCTTCGAGGGTCAGGAACTCGAAAATCCGCCGGTCGTCGTGGACCGGCACGCCCCATTCCCGGTCGTGATAAGCCACGTAATCGGGCTTGCTGAGGTCCACCCAAGGGCATCGAAGCGGGTCCGGGGATGGGTCATTTCGGGACACGTTGCCCTCGGATTTCTTCCTTGAGCAGGCAGCAGGCGATCCGGTGCCGGGGGGTGCCGTCTTCCTTATAGTCGATGTTGTCCGGCTGGATGAGCTGGTTCATGACGCAGCCCTCCGGGATGGAGAGCCGGAAGAGGTCGGCCTCGTTAATCGGCGGGGTGGGAACCAGGCGGCCGGCCTCGTCGAACCGGAGTCCGTGGATGGGGTAGTCCTCGCAGAGGGGGCATCGGTAAACCCGGCCGTTGGGGAAGATGAAGTAGTTGTCGGCGGCGATCCCGGCGCACTGGAAGGGCTCGCCGGGTTCCAGAAAGACCTTGGGGTAGGTGACGGTGACGCCGGACTCGGCGGCGGCCCGGGCCGCCGGGGGCACGGCCCGGAACCATTCGTCCCGGCTCAGTTGGAGACGGTCGCCGGCGCCGGCGGACTGGCCCCGGATGCCGATGACCTGGATGAAAAACCGATCAACCCCCAGGTCCCGGACGAGAGCGGGCATCCGGTTTAGAGCCCCGATGTTCTCCCGGCTGACGGTGCAGATCAGGCTGGTGGTCAGGCCCTTGCGGACGGCGGCCCGGATGCCGTCGGTGCATCGGTCAAAGGAGCCGTCGCCCCGGATGGGGTCGTTGGTCCCGGGGTCGGGGCCGTCGAGGCTGAAGCTGAAGTAGTCCACCTCGCCGGGGGCGAGCCGGTCGAGGATATCGTGGAAGAGATAGCCGTTGGTGTCGATGGTGATGGAGCCGTACCCGAGGCCCCGGGCGTCCCGGACGATCCCGGCCAGGTCCGGGTGGAGGGTGGGCTCACCGCCGAGGAGCACCAGGTTGGCGGCGGCCGGGTCGGAGCATCGGCCGGCGATGGCCGACAGCCAGGTGCCGATGGTCTTCCGGGAGCGGGTGGCGTCGCCGTGCTGAGCCGGGTTGATGTAACAGTGGCGGCAGCGGAGGTTGCAGGCGGTGAGGATGTGGCAAAAGACGTTGGTGGCCTGCCGGGTGAAAGCGACGGTGCGGCTCACGGGTCGGGGTCCGGGGCCTTTCGGAGCCGGGCCAGCTCGTCGTTGGCGATCCGGAGCCGGGTGGCCAGGTATTCGGTGAAGATCCGGTAGAGGAGAAGGAGAGCCCCGGCCCGCTCATCCGAGCTAAGGCCGTGGGTCGAGGCGGCCAGGTTGACCGCCAGGCAGACGGTGGCGGACTCGGCGATCACGGTGGCGGATCGGCCCCGGCCGTCGAGGAGCCGCATCTCGCCGAAAATCTCCCCGGGCCCGTCGATCCGCCCGATCTCGGTGCCTTCCCGGTGGATTGCGAGTGATCCGGACAGAAGGAGGTAAACCCACGGGTCCCGCTCCCCTTCCTCGATGATGGTTTCCCCGGGAGCGTATTTTCGGACCGTGCTCAGCCGGAGGAGGGATTCGAGCTGCTCACTTTCCCCCGCTTTGAGCGGGAGCCGCTGGAGAGTGGATCGGATGGCCGCAACCTCGTCTTCAATCTGAGCGTCGTCGATCATGTGTCCTCCGCTTGGGTGCCGAGCTCCAGGCAATCCTTGCTCAAGCTCCCGTCAAAGGGAACCGGATAGCAGCCGTCGAAGCAGGCCTTGCAGAAGTTGTTCTCGGGGTTCCGGACGCCGGTGGATTCGAGAAGCCCCTCCAGGCTCAGGTAATAGAGGCTGTCCAGGCCGAGATAATCCCGAAGCTCATCAACGGTCTTGGATGCGGCGATGAGCTCCCCCTTTGTGGAGAAATCGATCCCGTAATGGCAGGGAAACCGGTGGGGCGGTCCGGAAACCCGCATGTGGATTCGCTTGACGCCGAGCTCCCGGAGGGCCTTGACCCGGGTCTTGACGGTGGTGCCCCGGATGATGGAGTCCTCGACGATAATGATCTCCTTGCCCTTGAGGAGCTCCCGGACCGGGTTGAGCTTCACCCGGACCCCGAAATCCCTCATGCTCTGAGTGGGCTGGATAAAGGTCCGGCCGACGTAGTGGTTCCGGATCATGCCCATCTCGAAGGGAATTCCGGACTCCTCGGCATAGCCGATGGCGGCGTAGTTGCCCGAGTCGGGAAAGGGCATGACCAGGTCGGCGTCCACCGGGGCCTCACGGGCCAGGCGGCGGCCGTGAGCCTTCCGGATCTGGTAAACGTTCCGGCCGAAGATGTTGCTGTCCGGCCGGGCGAAGTAGATGAACTCAAAGATGCAAAAGGCGCTGCGGGCCGGGCACTGGGCCTTGATGCTTTTGACTCCCTTGTCGCTGATGATGACGATCTCGCCGGGGTCCACCACCCGGACCAGCTCGGCGTTGACCAGGTCCAGGGCGCAGGTCTCGGATGCCAGGATGTAGGCGCCGTTGAGCCGGCCCAGGCAGAGGGGCCGGAAGCCGTGAGGGTCCTTGACCCCGATAAGCTCCCCCCGGCTGGTGAGGACGGCAAAGGAAAAGGCCCCCTGGAGCCGGTTGACGCTCTCCACCAGAGCCCCTTCGAAGCCCAGCTTGAGGTTTTTCACCAGGAGATGGAGAAAGATCTCGCTGTCCATGGTGGTCTGAAAAATCGAGCCGGCCTCTTCGAGGTCCTTTTTGAGGGTGTGGGCGTTGACGATGTTCCCGTTGTGAGCCACGGCGTAGGACCGGTGCCGGTGGTGGACCACAAAGGGCTGAGCGTTGAAGAAGACCGACGAGCCGGTGGTGGAGTATCGGACATGGCCGATGGCGGCCTCCCCGGCGAGGGCTTTGAGGTGGGTCATGTCGAAGACGTCGGAAACCAGCCCCATGCCTTTGTGGCCGTTGAGGCGGCCGTCCTTGACCACCGCGATTCCGGCGCTCTCCTGGCCCCGGTGCTGGAGGGCGTAAAGCCCGAAGTAGGTCAGCTTGGATGCCTCGCGATGGCCGTGGATGCCGAAAATCCCGCAGGCTTCCCTGGGCTTGTCGTCGTAGTCGTTCATGACTCCCGCTCCGCTGATGGTCCGTCCGTCCGCGCTTCCCGGCGCGATCCATGATATGCCTGAAGGGGGGTGACGGTCAAGCCCGCCTGGCGGGCTTCCCTGAGGGCCTCCACCCCCCGGCAGATGGCCACGGCCCCGGCGGCCGTGGTGGCATAGGGGATGCCGAATTTAATGGCGGCCCGCCGGATGGCGTAGCCGTCCCGCCGGGCGGTTCCGCCCGGTCCGGTGTTGATCACGAGCTGAATTTCCCCGTTTTTAATGGCATCGACCACGTGGGGCCGGCCCAGGGAGACCTTGTTAATCCGCTCGTTGGGGACGCCGTGATCGGCGAGATACCGGGAGGTCCCGTCGGTGGCCCGGATCGAAAAGCCCATCCGCCGGAAATCCTCGGCCACGGCCCGGACCGAGGGCTTGTCCCGGTCCATGACGCTGATAAAGACCGCCCCGCCGTCGGGGAGCTTCTGGCCGGCCCCGAGCTGTGATTTGGCGTAGGCCGGCCCGAACCGGGCATCGATCCCCATGACCTCGCCGGTGGACTTCATTTCCGGCCCCAGGAGCGTGTCCACGTCCGGGAACCGGTCAAAGGGGAGGACCGCTTCCTTTACCGAAATGTGCGGCGGGATCACTTCGGCGGTGAGGCCCAGGTCGGCCAGGGATTCCCCGAGCATCACCCGGGTGGCCAGCTTGGCCAGGGGAACCCCGGTGGCCTTGCTCACAAAGGGGATCGTCCGGGATGCCCGGGGGTTGACC
>CAYNGG010000267.1:0-5875 GCA_964396575.1 uncultured Desulfobacteraceae bacterium
CTCATAACACTGCTGTAACGGGTGACCGGTTTAACTCGTGCCGGAAAGCGGGACCGTTTCCGGCGGACGGAAAAACCCTTACGCCGCCGGCGGGCCTGGCGTCCCATCAACTTCAATGGCTCATGCCCGGCCGGATAGATACCACGAAAGGCCCCATGCTCGCTCTGGAATCGATCAAAAAGCAGTTCGGCGACGTCAAAGCGGTGGACGCCGTCAACCTGGCGGTGTCGCCGGGACAAATGGTGGGGATCATCGGCCGGTCCGGGGCCGGGAAATCGACCCTGCTCCGGTTGATCAACCGGCTCATCGACCCCGACGCCGGCCGGATCACCTTCAACGGCACCGATGTCACGGCTTTGCGGGGCCGTCCCCTACGGAGCTGGCGGGCCCGATGCGCCATGATTTTCCAGGGATTCAATCTGGTGGACCGCCTGGACGTCCTCACCAATGTCCTGGTGGGCCGCCTGGGATATCACCACACCCTCCCGTCCCTGATCAAGCATTTTTCGAAAACCGAGAAGGCCATGGCCGTCCAGGCTCTCGAGCAACTGGACATGGTGGAAACGGCCCTTCAGCGGGCCGACACCCTGTCCGGGGGGCAGCAGCAGCGGGTGGCCATTGCCCGGGCATTGGTCCAGGAGCCGGAGCTGATTCTGGCGGATGAGCCCATCGCGTCTCTCGACCCGCATAACGCCGCCAAGGTCATGGACGCCCTCAAGACCATCAACACCGATTACGGGATCACCGTGATCTGCAACCTCCACCATATCGAGACGGCCCGGGAATATTGCGACCGGATCATCGGGATGCGGGCCGGCCGGCTGATTTTCGACGCTCCGCCGCCCCGGCTGACCCGATCCGAGGTGTCCGAGATCTACGGCATCGAGGGGGAAGCATCGGACGAAGCGGCGGCCCCGTCCATCCACCCCGGAGCCGATGTGGCGTTTCCGAAATCGGCCTGTGCCTGAAGCGTCGGCGGAGGCCGGTTTTTCCATCAATGCAAGCCTAAAGGAGATGAAGATGAGACCCATGAAACGGATGTTGATCTGGGCGCTGGCGGCCGGACTGGTCCTTGCCAGCGTAGTCCCGGCACTGGCCGCGGATTGGCGGAAGCAGTACCCCAAAATCACCCTGGGCGTCATCACCGAGGAGAACGCCGAGGACCGGGCGAATCGGTGGGAGCCGTTCCGGAGCTACCTGTCCGAGGAGCTGGGGGTGGAGATCGAATGGCGGGAGGCCACCGACTACGCCGGGGTCATCGAGGCCTTGAAGGCCAGGAAAATCGAGCTGGCCTGGTTCGGGCCGGCCTCCTTTGCCCGGGCCTGGATCGTGACCGACGGGCAGGTCGTCCCGCTCGCCGCGGAGATCGACAAAGACGGCGGGTTCGGCTATTTCGGGGTCATCATCGTCAAAAAAGACAGCCCCTATCAGTCGGTGGAGGATCTCGAGGGCAAGAAGTTCGGGTTCGCCGATCCCAATTCCACCTCAGGACATCAGGCCCCCAGGTATTTCCTCGGGGAAGCCGGCTACGACGTGGACTCCTTTTTCGGGGCGACCACCTTTTCCGGGAGCCACGAGAACAGCGTCAAGATGCTCTATGACGGACAGCTCGACGCGGTGGCCACCTGGTGGACCAACGAGAAGAAGTCCAACATGAGCCGGATGGAGGAAAAGGGGATGATCGAGCCGGACGGGTACCGGATCATCTGGAAGTCGCCTCGGCTTCCGTCGGACCCCTTTACCGTCCCCGCCTGGCTGCCTCAACAGATGCAAGACGACATCAAGACGGCCCTGGTCGCCTTTCACGAAAAGGACCCCGAAGCCTTCACGGCTCTGATGGGCGGCTCCCAGCGGCTACAGGCGGTCAGCCTTGAGGATTACCAGCCGGTGATCCGGTTCATCAAGGCGAACATGGAGCAACGGAAAAAGTAGGATTCCCTTGCGGGATCGAATCCCGCGGAGCCGCCCCTGTCGGGCCGGGGCGGCTCCATCAGTCTGGATGCGATGGACCTGACCTCATGACGGCGTTTTTCCGGGAGGAATTCCAAGGAAGCCGGACCTATCTGGACTTCGCGGAGGCCGAAGCCGCGATGGCGCGGGAGCGGCGCCGGGCGTCGATGATCTTTGCCGCCGTCTTCCTGCTGGCGCTGGCCGGGTCCATCCATGTGGGCGAGGTGAGCGTTTCCGAATTCGTCCACGGCATGCCCGGCTTCTTCAACTATTTCAGCGAGACGGTCCCCGAGCTGCGGCCCGGCCACCTGGCCGAAGACCTGGCCGACTGGTATTGGGGGATCGGGAAGTGGCTCCGGTATCTCTGGGACACGGTGCTCATCGCCTTTCTGGGGACCCTGTTCGGGTTCATCGGCGCCTTTGTCCTCTGCTTTCCGGCATCGCGGAACCTCAACGACCACTACTGGACCTATTTTCTCTGCCGCCGGGCCACTGAATTCGGCCGATCGGTCCCGGAGCTGGTCTTCGCCCTGATCTTCGTCTTCTCCTTCGGCATCGGCCCCTTACCCGGGGTCCTCGCCATTGCCTTGCACAGCGGCGGGGCTTTGGGCAAGCTCTTCTCCGAAATCAACGAAAACCTTCACCCGGGAAGCCTGGACGGGGTAACGGCCTCGGGCGGGAGCTGGTTTCAGACCATCCGGTATGCCGTGCTGCCCCAGGTTCTGCCCAACTTCATGAGCTACACCCTCTTGCGGCTGGAAATCAACGTCCGGGCCGCGTCGGTGGTGGGCTTCGTGGGCGCCGGCGGCATCGGACAGGAGCTGATGATGGTGATCCGCCAATTCTTTTACAAGGACATCAGCGCCATCGTCTTGATGATCATCGTCACGGTCTCCCTGATCGACATCTTCTGCGAAAAGATCCGGCACCGGGTGATCGGCGAGGTCTCCGCGATATGAGCCGCGATCCGGTCAGGCCAGACCCCGCCGGTGTGGTCAGCCGATATCCGGAAATCTTCGTCCGGTCCTCTCGAGAGCGGGCGGCCTTTTGGGGACTTCTGGCGTCCCTGACCGCCTTCACCTTCTATTGCCTCTACACCCTCGGGTTTTTCGACCTGAAACGCCTGATCGACGGCTTCGGCAAGCTTTTCGGGGTGGTCAGCTTCATGCTGCCCCCGGCTTCCCACGGCCGGACCCTCGATTTCCTTGCCGCTCTGGTGGAAACCCTGGGGATGGCCTTTCTCGGGACTCTCCTCGCCTTCCTCTTTTCGGTGCCCATGGGTTTTCTGGGGGCGAAAAACGTGGTCGCCAACCGGGCCTTCCATTTCTGCTTTAGGCGGTGTTTCGACGTGCTCCGGGGCGTGGACGCCCTGATCTGGGCTTTGGTCTGGATCAACGTGGTGGGCCTCGGCCCTTTTGCCGGCATCCTGGCCATCGCCGTGAGCAACACCGGCGAGCTGTCCAAGCTCTTCTCCGAGGCCATCGAAAACCTCGACCGGAAACCCATTGACGGGGTCAAGTCGGCCGGGGCCGGGGCGATCCAGACCGTCCGGTACGCCATGCTGCCCCAGGTCACCCCGGTGATCCTCTCCACGACCCTCTATTACTTCGAATCGAATACCCGGTCGGCCACCATCCTGGGGATCGTGGGGGCCGGCGGCATCGGGCTTCAACTGGCCGACCGAATCCGGGTGATGGCCTGGGATCAGGTGTCGCTGTTAATTATCATGATCCTGGTCACCGTCTATTTCATCGACGTCCTCTCCGGCCATCTCCGCCAATACTTCATCCGGGCCCCCCGGAAAGCGAACCGAAACGGCTAAAGAGAAATCCATGGACTCCATCCGCATGATCATGTTCGACCTTTCCGGCACCACCGTCCAGGACGACACCGCGGTTCAGGACTGCCTTTACGAGGCGGCCCGGCGGTACGATCTGAAAACATCCCCGGATGAGATCGCCTACCATCTCGGGATGAACAAGATCCACCTCTATCAGCTTCTCATCGCCCGATCCCGGGGCCGGGCCGTCCGGATTCAGGAGATCGAGACGGCGCTGGACCCGGAGCTCGAGCCCCTGGCCCGGGAGATCTTCGACCAGTACGAAATCCTGATGCTGGACCACTACCGGCGGGGAATCCGGGAGGTGCCGGGGGCGGCCGAGACCTTCCGATGGTGCCGGGCGAACGGGATCAAGGTCGCCACCGACACGGGGTTTCACGGGCGGATCACCGAGGCGATCATGGACGGATCGGGCTGGATTCGGGACGGGCTGGTGGACATCGCCGTCCACGTCGAGAGCATTCCCGGTCAGCGGGGACGGCCCGCCCCGTTCATGATCTTTCACGCCATGGAGAAGCTCGACATCCGGAGCGTCCATCAGGTGATCAAGGTGGGAGACACCCCGGCGGACATGCTCGAGGGTCACAACGCCGGATGCCGAGGGGTTGTGGGCGTCCTCTCCGGAGCCCAGCCGGTGACCGCCTGGGGACGGTACCGCCACACTCACGTGATCCAGAGTGTCCGGGAGCTGCCCCAATTGATCGAAACCGAATTTGTATGATCCGCTCGGGGTTCGGTCCGGCCGGCCCCCTCGACGCGAATCCATGCCCGCTTTTCAGGAGGCTGCCATGCCGACTGTCGCCCGTGCCGCCGTGATGACCGCGCCCGGCCAGGATTTGGAGATCCGGGAATATCCCCTGACCCGGCCGGAGCCGGGGACCATTCTGGTCCGGGTGACCTGCTGCACCATCTGCGGGTCAGACCTTCATTCCTGGACCGGCCGGCGGGCCGCGCCCCTGCCCATCATTTTGGGCCATGAGATCGTCGGGACCGTCGTTGAAATGGGCGAAGGGGTGACGCAGGACCTCGGGGACCGTCCCTTAGGGCCGGGGGACCGGATCACCTGGACCCTCATGGACAGTTGCGGCCAGTGCCGCTTCTGCCGGGACCTGGGGTTGCCCATGAAGTGCCGGCGCTTGCGGAAGTACGGTCATGACGCCTGCGACATCCCGCCTCATTTTACCGGCGGATTCGCCGATTACTGTTACATCGGCTCCGGTACCGCCGTGGTCAAGCTGCCCGACGGCGTATCCGACCGGGCGGCCGCCCCGGCCAACTGCGCTCTGGCCACGGCTGTCGCCGGATGGGATGAGGCCGGGCTTCGCCCCTTTGAGACGGTCCTGATCCTGGGCGCCGGAGCCCTGGGCTGCTATGCCGCGGCCCTTGCGGCATACAGCGGGTGCCGCCGGGTCATCGTGGCGGACCGGCTGACGGAACGTCTGGCCTTTGTGAGCCGGTTCGGGGCCACGGACACTCTCGATCTGTCAGGAATGGATAAGGACGCGGCCGTCCGTCGGGTCCGGGAGATGACCGACAACCTGGGCATCGACTGCGCTCTGGAGGCGGCCGGGGCCCCCGAGCTGATCCCATTGGGGCTCAGATGTCTGCGGATTGGCGGGCGGCTCATCGAGATCGGCAGCTCCTTTCCGGGCGCCCGGTTCACCTACGATGCCGGGGATATTGTCTGGCGGCGGCTGACCCTCACCGGGGTTCACAACTACGATGCCCGGCATCTCCGGGCCGGCATCGACCTGCTCACCGCCGCCACGCCCGCGGCGTGGTTTCCGTTCGATGAGATCGTGACCCACCAGGTGGGGCTCGATGAGGTCAACAAGGGGCTCCGGCTCGCCCGGTCGCCCGAGGCCATCCGGGTGGCGGTGGTGCCGTGATCGACAAGCCACGACCGATTCGGAAGGTCAAGGGCGGAGAGATTGACGATTCGGTCCCGAAGGCGTAAAGATGAATCGAAACGGCGGTATATTTTAATCACCAGCCGACAGGGAGCATGATCATGACCAAAGGGACAGACAGAGGGGGCAAGCCGGCGGGGCATCCGGTCCGGGCCGTGATTCTCGACTGGGCCGG
>CAYNGG010000268.1:0-5869 GCA_964396575.1 uncultured Desulfobacteraceae bacterium
TCCTTCAGACCATCCCGACCCCGGTGATGGGCGGGATCATGCTCCTGCTTTTCGGGGCCATCATGGTGGTGGGCCTCAATACTTTGGTTAAGGCGGGCGAGGACCTCACCGAGCCCCGGAACCTCACCGTGGTGGGGCTCATCCTCGTCTTCGGCATCGGCGGGATGTCCCTTTCCGCCGGCGAGCTGACCGTCGAAGGCATCGGTCTGGCCGGTATCCTGGGCGTCGTTTTAAACCTGGTCCTGCCCCGAAAGCGGGAAGGCCAATAGAAAGGCCCGGCCCCGCATCCCATGCGGAACCGGGCCTCGACATGTGCCGGAAGCCCGGCTATTCGCCGTAAACGTAGGTTGTGAACTTGGCGTAGATCCCCAGCAGGCTCACGGTCTCGTGGTCCACGTGGTGGATCTTGGTGATGTTGCCGCTTTTGGCCGCCGCCTCGATGCTCGCGTCACCCACCGCCACCATCCCGAGGAGCGAATAACAGCTCGCCGTGCCCACCTGAAGGGCCGTCCCCTGCCCCGTCGCCGTCCAGGGACCGCGGACCCCCGTGTACAAACCTCCGGATACCGGCGCCACCGCATAGGCGCAACCGCCCAGAAAGGCCGCCATCAGCACCACCGCCACCAACCATTTCAAATTCTTCCGCATCTCTCCGTCCTTTCCTCCTTAAAGAAGTCTGTCTTGGGTTTATCATTGCCGCGCCGGGCACGGCCCTCTCCATGGATCAACTCGGTTCATAGATTTAAAAAAGCATTAAATCCAAAAATTTAGCCCTTTTTAATACAACTGCTTCCAAGTGTCAAGGAATTCGGCGGGGGTGACCCGCCAAAGCTGAAAAAAAAGAGATTGCATCGAAAATTCAAATCCATTAGAATAATTTAGGACTCTGGAGGTAGAATGAAAATTATGAACATTTACGCTACGTTAATCATATTGGGATCGGTCGCGGTGGGGCTTTCGGCCTACCTGCCGTTCCAGATCCCCAACCGGAGTGTCTCCTTTATCTCGACCATCTTTTCGTCGATCTTCTCCCTCCTGGTGACCTTTATCATCACCAAGCGCTGGGTGGAACAGGAGTACGATGAAAAGATTAAGGTCATCGAGAAGCGCTACGAACGGAAGATCAAGCGGCTCAAGAAGGAGCAGGACACCATTACCCTGGAAAAGACCATCCGGGAGGGGACCCAGACCCTGATCAAAAACGCCCTTGACTACTTCAAGCTCGAAAACATCAAAAACGAGATCGGGTCGTCCGCGGCCATCCAGAACCTCCAGCTCGACAAGTACGGCCAGATCATCGAGCTTCTGGCCGATTTCTCCCTCATCCTGCCCGACTACCGGGAAAACCAGCAGATCGTCCAGGCCGAGATCGACCACCAGATCGACATCTACGAGGTGGATGAAAAACCTTTTGCCCTGTTTCTCCAGCGGATTCTCGCAAAGTACCAGGTCACCGTCACCAAAAAGATCCGGGAGAAACAGGACATGATCAGCATCGAAAGCATGAAGCCCTGCCCTCGCTGCGCCGAGCGGGTCCTGGCCAAGGCCAAGGTCTGCAAGCACTGCGGCTACGAGTTCAAAAGCGTCTCCAAAACCCCCACCCACAGCACCGTCGCCCTCGACCGCGTGGAAAAGGGCAAATCCCTGTTCAGAAACGGCCAGTACGACGAGGCCCTGAAGGTCTTCAACAGCGCCATCGAGCTCAAGCCCAACTATGCCATCGCCTATTACAACCGGGCCATCGTTTACAACAAGCTCGGCGACCACAAGCAGGCCGAATCGGACCTCAAGGAAGCGTGCTACCTGGGTCATAAAAAAGCCCAGGAGCTTCTCAACGCCAAAACGGTTGAAAACTAGCCGGCCCCGCTCAACCCATCCCCACGGCCCCCTCCCCGATGAGGCTAACGCTGACACACGCTTGACACCGGGGGTAAGCCTCCAGCCCGGAATTGAAATCCGAGGCGATCCCGGGAGGGCGGGCTTCCAGCCCCCAAGCGGCGGGGACGCCCGCGCTCCCAGGAGACGCTCTTCCTTTTCCGGATGCGCCAATGCCTGCTTTTCAGAAAAAAGCCGGCATTCCAGCCGAGAGCCATTGTCAACCCGCTGATTAAGCGATTGACGATCCAAAGCGGATGGCATATCCACGGAAGATGAGGAGCCCGTCCGGATGGTCACGCGCTTTCAGCGGATGTACCGGGATGAACCTCAGATTGCACTGAAGTCGTTGGGGGTCGAGCCGCCGGGCGACGCCCCCAGGACGACCGTGACCGGGACCTCCGTTCCTGGTCGGACGGAATGACCCGAACCCGGCTGGGCAGCCGGCGGCAGGGGGAGACCAGTTATATGGGCAAGACGGACGTTGACGAAATAGCCGCCCTCAAAGCCCGGATCACCGAGCTGGAGGCCAGTGAGCGGCGCTTCCGGTCATTTGTGGAAAACGCCAATGACATCATGTACACCCTCACCCCGGACGGGGTCTTCACCTATGTTTCGCCCAACTGGCCGGAGCTGCTCGGGCACCCGGTAGATGAGGTGATCGGGGAATCCTTTCGCCGGTTTGTTCATCCGGCCGACATGCCCGCCTGCGAGGCATTTCTCGAGCGGGTCATCCGGACCGGGAAAAAGCAGGAGGGAGTCGAGTACCGGGTCCGTCATCAGGACGGGGAGTGGCGCTGGCATGCCTCCAATGCCTCGCCCATGCGGGACGAGACCGGCGCCGTGACCGCTTACCTCGGGATCGCCCGGGACATCACTGAGCAGCGTGTGACCGCGACGGCACTCCATACGAGCGAAGAGTGCTACCGCCAGCTTTTCGACAGCATGGCTCAGGGGGTGATCTACCACGACGCCAATGGCCGCATCCTTTCCGCCAATCCGGCGGCGGAACGCATCCTCGGGCGGCCGCTTTCCCGGATTGTCGGCCGGCATTCGACCGATACCCACTGGGATTGTGTTCAGGATGACGGCTCCCCCTTTCCCGGTGATGCGCACCCCGCCATTGAGGCTCTCCGGACCGGCCGGCCGGTCCGCAACGTGACCATGGGGGTATTGCGGCCGGGCGACAACGATTACACCTGGATCGCCGTCAACGCCATTCCCCTGTTCCGCGAGTCGGAATCCCGGCCCTATCAAGTATTTGCCACTTTCGACGACGTCACCGCCCGCCACCACGCCCAGCGGGTTCTCCGGGAGGTGGCGGCCCAACAGGAGGCCATCCTCGAGACGAGCCTGGTGGGCATCATGGTCCTTCACAACCGGATTATCACCCGGGTCAACCGCCGGATGGCCGAGATGCTCGGCTACACTCCCGACGAGCTGGTGGGGTGGTCCCCGGAACGGCTTCACCTCTCCCACGATCAATTTGTCGAGTTCGGCGAGAAGTTTTATTGGCGGCTGGCCGAGCGGGAGATGGTTCACGTGGAATACCCGCTCCGCCACAGAAGCGGGCGAACCGTCTGGTGCCTCTTCAACGGCAAAGCCATTGACCCGCCTGATCTGGGACGAGGTGCCGTCTGGGTGATTGACGACATCACCGAGCGGAAACGGGCCGAGGCCGATCTCCGGGAGGCCAAGGAAGCTGCCGAGGCCCTGAACGACCGGCTGAGCCAGCAGACCGATTTCGCTAACCAGATGGCAGCCCAGGCCGATTCAGCCAACCGAGCCAAAAGCGAGTTTCTGGCCAACATGAGCCACGAGATCCGGACCCCCATGAACGGAATCATCGGCATGATCGGCCTGCTCCTGGACACCAGGCTCACCGACGAGCAGCGGGACTACCTGGAAACCCTCCAGACCTCCGCCGAATCCCTCCTGACCCTGATCAACGACATCCTCGACTTTTCGAAAATCGAAGCCGGTAAGCTCGACCTGGAATCCCTCGATTTCGACCTTCTCGCCCTGCTGGACGACTTCTCCGCCATGCTCGCGATTCAGGCCCATGACAAGGGGCTCGAATTCATCTGCGCCGCTGACCCGGACGTGCCGCCCCACCTTCGAGCGGACCCGGGCCGCCTCCGCCAGATCCTGTTCAACCTGGCCGGCAACGCGGTGAAGTTCACTCGAGCCGGAGAAATCGTCGTCCGGGCGAGTCTCGAGGCGGAGACCGAGGAAAGCGCGGTGATCCGGTTTTCCGTCCGGGACACCGGGATCGGGATTCCGGCCGAGCAACAAGCCTTCCTCTTCTCCTCCTTCACCCAGGCCGACGCTTCCACGACCCGGAAATACGGCGGCACCGGCCTCGGCCTGGCCATCTCCAAACGCCTTGTCGAGATGATGGGCGGGACCATCGGCATTGACAGCGAGCCGGGCGTTGGATCGACTTTCTGGTTCACCGCGCGGTTTCAGAAGGGGACCGCTCCGACCAGGGCCGGCATCCCGGCCGACATCAGCGGAGCCCGGTTCCTCATCGTGGACGACAACGCCGCCAACCGGGAAATCATGACCGCTCAGATCACCGCCTGGGGCGGCCGGGTGGAGGCGGTTCCCGACGGTCCCGCCGCTCTGCAATTGCTCCACCACCGGCGGGCGGCGGGCGACCCCGTCAAGCTGGCGATGGTGGATATGCGGATGCCGGAGATGGACGGCGAGACCTTGGGCCGGGCGGTCCGAAACGACGCTGACCTGGCCGACACTCACCTCGTGATGCTCACCTCCGGCGGCAAGCGTGGGGATGCAAAACGAATGGCGGCCATCGGGTTTGACGCCTATCTCACCAAGCCGGTGCGCCAAACCGACCTCTTCCACTGCCTGGCCGCGGTCCTGGCCGGCGAAGCAGGTACCATCCCCGAACCGTCCCGGCCCATCATCACCCGCCACGCCATCCGGGAGATGCAATGGCTCAACGGAAAAGTCCTCCTGGCCGAGGACGACCCCACCAACCAGCAGGTGGCCCGCGGTATCCTCGCCCGGATGGGCATGCACATGGACGTCGTGGAAAACGGCGGAGATGCGATCCAAGCCCTTCGCCGGCGGTCATACGACCTGGTACTCATGGACGTCCAGATGCCCGGCATGGACGGCCTGGAGGCCACGCAACGGATTCGCGACCCGGAAACCGGGGCCCGGAACCCCGACATCCCCATCATCGCCCTGACCGCCCACGCCATGGAAGGGGACCGGGAGCGATGCCTCCGGGCCGGGATGAGCGATTATCTCTCCAAACCGGTCACTCTAACCGCCCTGGAAACGGCGCTGGAAAAATGGCTCCCCGGCCGTCCGGCCCCCGACCCGTCTGATGACTCGGCCGAACAGCCGTCAACCGAGCCCGACCCGTCTGATGACTCGGCCGAACAGCCGTCAACCGAGCCCGAGCCGTCTGGTGACTCGGCCGAACAGCCGTCAACCGAGCCCGAGCCGCCGGTCTTCGACGAAGCCGTCATGGTGCGACGCCTGATGGGAGACCGGACCCTCGTCAAAGAGGTCGTCCGGGTCTTTCTGGACCACATCCCCCGGCGAATCGGGGAGCTGGAGGGCTGCCTGTCGGCCCAAGACGTCCCGAGCGCCCAACTCCAGGCCCATACCATCAAGGGGGCATGCGCCAACGTGGGGGCCGAATCCATCCGGGCCGTGGCCGAGGCAATGGAAAACGCGGTCGCGGAAGGCAACCTGGCAACCGCCGAAGCCCGGCTCCCCGACCTCAAAGCCGGGTTCGAGCGGCTGAAGGAGAAGATGGAGGAAATGATTTAGCCGTGCTTTACACATGCTTGGCACCGGAGAGGATGAAATGCCCGCCATCCGGGGCTTCGCCCTCGTCGTTATACACATCTTTATAACCGCCGGACATGATTAGCGTTTGGGCCATTCAGGCTCGCCAGACCACTCCCCCCGGCCCCCTCCCCTGAAGGCTGTGCTTTACACACGCTTGGGACCG
>CAYNGG010000269.1:0-3341 GCA_964396575.1 uncultured Desulfobacteraceae bacterium
TCTGATCTGAAAATAAGGTCCGATGGCGGGGATGTAAACGCGGGGGAATCGGCGGGCGGGGGTTGGCCCCCGGCGGTGCCGGGGGCTTTGGGTTGAAACGCGGGGGGCCGCGTCTATCCGATGAGGCAGGGGTTCCGGGCCGCGGCGGTTTCGTCCAGCCGGGTCACCTTGGCGCAGGTGGGGGCTTCGTGGAGGAGATCCGGGTTTTCCTCGGCCTCCTTTGCAATGGCCTTCATGGCGGCGATAAACCGGTCGAGGTCCTCCTTGCACTCCGTCTCGGTGGGCTCGATCATGATGGATCCGTTGACCACCAGCGGAAAGTAAACCGTGGGCGGGTGAAAGCCGTAATCCATGAGGCGCTTGGCCACGTCCACCGTCATGATCTTGTGGACCTGCTGGTGCTTGTCCGTGAAGACGCACTCATGCATGCAGGGCCGGTCATAGGGCAGGTGGTAGGTGTCCTTGAGCTGCTCCTTGATGTAGTTGGCGTTGAGGACCGCCAGTTGGCTCACCCGCTTGAGGGCGTCGCCCATGGTGAGCACGTAGCTGTAGGCTTTGATGAGGACGCCGAAGTTCCCGTAGAACCCGTGGACCTTGCCCACCGACAGGGGAAAGTCGTCGGAGAATGTGTACTGGTCGCCCTCCTTGACCACCCGGGGAACCGGCAGGAAGGGGGCCAGCTTTTTCGAGACGCAGACCGGCCCGGCTCCGGGGCCGCCGCCGCCGTGGGGGGTGGAGAAGGTCTTGTGGAGGTTCAGGTGGAGGACATCCACCCCGGTCCGGCCCATGTCCACGATCCCCATGATGGCGTTCATGTTGGCGCCGTCGCAGTAGATCAGGCCGCCCCGGTCGTGAACCAGGTCGGCGATCTCCCGGATGTTCTCCTCGAAGAGCCCCAGGGTGTTGGGGTTGGTCACCATGACCCCGGCGGTGTCCTCATCCATGACCGCCGCGATGTCCTCGGCCGCGAGGACCCCCTGGGCGTTGGATTTCACCGGGACCGGAGTGAACCCGCAGAGGGTGACCGATGCCGGGTTGGTCCCGTGGGCCGTGTCCGGGATGATGATCTTGGTCCGGGGCCGGCCCCGGTGCTGGTGGTAGGCGTAGAAGAGGAGCATCCCGGTCAGCTCGCCATGGGCTCCGGCGGCCGGCTGGAGGCTGGCCGCCTCCATGCCGGTGACTTCGACCAGGAACTGCTCGAGGTCGTATATCATCCGGAGGGCGCCCTGGGTGAGCTCGGTGGGGAGCATCGGGTGAGCCGCCGCGAAGCCGGGAAGGGCCGCCTGCCGCTCGTTGGTCTTGGGATTGTATTTCATGGTGCAGGACCCCAGCGGGTAAGTGCCGGTGTCCACGCCGAAATTCCACTGGGACAGGCGAGTGTAGTGGCGGACCACATCCACTTCGCTCAAGTCGGGGAAATCCGGGCCGTCGCCCGCGAGCGACGGGTCCACGGGGGCCTCGGGGATCTCCCGGCGGGGCAGGCTGTAAGCGCGTCGGCCAGATCGGCCCTTTTCCCACAGCAGCGGCTCATTGAGGACGAGGCCGGTTGTGCCCTGTCTTTCGCTCATGATGTCACCTCCCGGACCAGGGTATCCAGGTCCTCCTTGGTGAGCGTCTCGGTGACGCACAGCAGATAGTGGTTGGCCAGCCCCGGATAGTAGGGGGCCAGCGGCAGCCCGGCCACGATCCCCTTGTCCAGCAGAGCCCGGTGGGTTGACTCGAACCCGTCCGGAAACCGGGCCACGAATTCGTTGAAGGTTGGCGGGGAAAAGGGGATCTCGACCCCGGCCGCCTTCAAAGTCCCTTTCAGGTATTCGGCCCCGTCGTAGTTCAGCCGGGCCAGGTCCCGGATGCCGGCCCCGCCCAAAGTCGCCATGTACATGGCCGAGGTGGTGGCGCAGAGGCCCTGGTTGGAGCAGATGTTGGAGGTGGCCTTTTCTCTCCGGATGTGCTGCTCCCGGGTGGCCAGGGTGAGGACGAAGCCGCGTTCGCCGTTCCGGTCGGTGGTCTCCCCGATGAGCCGGCCCGGCATGTTCCGCATAAAGGCCTTTTTGGCTGAAAACATCCCCAGACCGGGGCCGCCGAAGGATTTGGGAATCCCGAAGCTCTGGCCCTCCCCGCAGGCGATGTCGGCCCCCTGGGAGCCGGGGTTCCGGTAGAGACCATAGGCCAGAGGCTCGCTGAAGCCGGTGACCAGGAGGGCTCCGGCGTCGTGGGCCGCCTGGGCCGCGCCGGACAGGTCTTCGATGCAGCCGAAAAAGTTGGGGGACTGGACCGCCACGGCGGCCAGGTCGGAAAGATCCCCGAGCCCGGAAAGGTCCGTCCGGCCGTCGGCCGATGGCAGCTCCACAACCTTATAACCGGTGGGGCGGAAGTAAGTGTCCACCACCCGCCGGTAATTGGGGTGGACCAGGCCGGAGACGGCCACGGTGGTCTTTTTGCCCCGGGCCACCCGGATGGCCATGAGGAGAGCCTCGGCCAGGGCCGACCCGCCGTCGTACATCGAGGCGTTGGTCACGTCCATGCCCAGCAGGCGGGCGGTGAGCGTCTGGTACTCGAAAATCGCCTGGAGCGTCCCCTGGCTGATCTCGGGCTGGTAGGGGGTGTAGGCGGTGGAAAATTCCGACCGGCCCAAAAGATAGGAGACGCAGGCGGGAATGTAGTGGTCATAGGAGCCGGCCCCGAGAAAGACCTTGTACCGGGTGGAGGCGGCATTCATTTGGGCCAGCCCGTCCATGTGCTCGTTGAGCTCCCATTCGGTGAGGGGCTCGGGCAGTTGGAGCGGGGACTCTCGCCGGCAGGCGGACGGCACCGTCGTGAAGAGGGCCTCGAGATCGGAGGCGCCCACGGCCGCCAGCATCTCGGCGACGTCGTCCGGCGTGTGCGGTAGGTAGCGCATTTTGACTCATCCTTTCAGCTTGGCGACATAGGCTTCCTTGTCGAGCAGCCCGTCGTATTCGGCCGGGTCCTCCGGCGTGATCTCGATCATCCAGCCGCCGTCATAGGGCGACTCGTTTACCTGTTCGGGGGCGTCCTCCAGGGCCGTGTTAATGGCCGCCACCTCCCCGGAAATGGGCATGAAAAGCTCGGAAACGGCCTTGACCGACTCCACCGTCCCGAATTCGTCCCCCTTTCCGAAGACCTCGCCGGGCTGGGGCAGCTCGACGAACACGATGTCGCCCAACTGATCCTGGGCATAATCGCTGATCCCGACCCGCACCGTCTCGCCGCTCCGCCTGGCCCACTCGTGGCTCTCGGAGAACCGCGTGTCGTCCGGAAAATGAAGCTCACTGATCTCTTTCATTCCTGCCTCCTTTTGTGAATTGTGAATTGTGAATTGT
>CAYNGG010000269.1:3441-5851 GCA_964396575.1 uncultured Desulfobacteraceae bacterium
CAAACTTCAAACTTCGAGCTTCAAACGGCGGGCGGTGCGGTCCGGACGGATATCGTCCGCGATAACGACTCGAATCTTGCGCCGCTGGTCCCTGATGGTCACTTCCTGGCCGGGGGCCAGGTCCCGATCCACTTTCACAAAACCGCAGCACAGACCCCGGGGCGAAAAGCCCGCCGGCCGGTCCGGGCTGGCGATGCTGTAGATCCGACCGTCCACCCGGCCGATCCCCATGTCCGAAACGCAGGTAAGGACCGACCCGATGGTGGCCCCGTCGTCGTCAACGGCCGTCTCCGGGGTGACGGCGACCTTCCGGAGGTCATGGCCCACAAAGGGCCGGGTAAAGGATTGCCCCCTTGCCGCCATGAGGGCGTCGGCGCCGATAAAGTCCTTGGTGAACCCGGACCCGTCATCCGAAAAGGGGAGCGCGAAGGGCCAGGGGTGGTCGATGAACGGCCAGTGGCCGATGTCCTGGTGGGAAAGCGGCAGGACCGCTCCAGCCCGGAGCGAGTCCCTCGCCGCCAGGCCGCAGGGCATGATGCCGACCTTCTCCCCGGCGTCGATGATCCGCTCCCAGATCTCGACGATCCGGTCCGGGTCGGCGAAGATCTCGAACCCGAATTCCCCGGTGTAGCCCGTCCGAGACAGGAGGATGGGCGTCCCGTCGGCCAGGCGGACCTCATCTTCGGGCGTCCCCATCCCGAGAGCTTCGCAGCCGCCCTTGAAGGCGAAGTACGGGAGGGACTCGAAGACCGATTCGGCTGACGAGAGCAGGGGCGTGAGAATCCGGGCCGACGCCGGCCCCTGGAGATCGATCTTGCCGAGGCGGTCGGTGAGGTCGGTCACGGTGACCGACCGGCTCCCGGCGTGCTCCCGGAGGTGATCCGCGATGGGGCCGCCCATGCCCGCGTTGACCACCACCATGTATTGCCCCTCGTCGAAAAGATAGACGATGGCGTCGTCGATGACCCCGCCTTCCGGGTCGAGAAAGGCCCCGTAAACGCACCGGCCGGGGAATTGAGCCCGTTTGGCCCGGCCGATGCACCGGTCCAGGTCCTGGGTAAAGCACTGCTGGATCAGGTCCCGGGCGTCGGGACCGGTGATGGTGACAACCGCCATGTGACTGGTGTCAAAAAGCCCGGCCGCGGTAAGCACCGCCAGGTGCTCCCCCTTGGCCGACGAATACCACAGCGGCATGTCGTAACCCCCGAACTCGGCCATGTTGGCCCCCCGGGCCGCGTGCCAGTCGTGCAACGGTGTGGTCTGGGTTCCCTCGGTCATGACAACCCCCTTTTGGTTTAAGCTCGTGCCGGCCCGGCGGCGCCGGGACTAAAGGATGTACGGCACCTTCAGATTGTAATTTTTGTAGATGACAAAGGTCTCCACCGACTGGACCTCTTTAATCTGGGCCACCTCCTCGGTGTAGAACTCGAGCAGGCCGAATCCCTTTTTCAGGAGCACCACGAGGATCAGGTCATAGCGGCCCGTCACGACGCTGACGGAGACCACCCCTTCCAGTCGGCTGAGCTTTTCGCCGATGCCCACCAGGTCCATGGTCTTGAGCTTGACGCCCACGTAAACCGTGAGATGCCCGGGAAGCTTTTCCGGGTTGACGAGGCCGATGATGTCCAGAACCCCTTCCCGATGGAGCTTATTGAAACGTGAGCGAACCGTATTTTCCGTTATATCAAGATCTTCCGCGATCTTGTTAAAGGACTTGCGGCCGTCTTTGAGGTGCCGGATGATGGCGAGATGGGTTTTGTCGAGCTTCATATATCCCCATTGCAACAGCGTTTGAGGAATGAGACAACAGCGGTATGATCGGCCGCTAAATTCTCTTTAGCGTTTCATTGATGGATTTGTCAATATCTTTTTTGAAAAATGATCTTTCCGTCAAAATCGGGGATGGTGTTTTCGTAAACGGACATTTTGGGATGGATGGTCGGACTCCTGGCCGCTTTCCGCCGTCCCCCCATCCGATGGATTGACAAAGGCTCAGGAATCGGCCATTTTGGACGGGACATCAAAGACGAATTCCCACGGAAAGGGAGGCACGAGCACAATGAAGCGGAAGCTGGTTATTATCGGAGCGGGACCTGGCGGATACGTGGCGGCGGTCCGGGCCGCCCAGGCGGGGGCCGAGGTCACCGTCATCGAGCAGGAGCACCTCGGCGGCACCTGCCTCAACTGGGGCTGCATCCCATCCAAGGTGATGAAGACGACGGCGGACCTCCTGGCCCGATGCCGTGACGCCGAGACGCTGGGGGTCCGGCTGGAAGGGACGGCCGCCCCGGACATGGCCGCCTTGATGCGCCGAAAGGAAAAGGTGGTCGCCGACGGCCGACAGGGCATCCAGGCCCTCCTCGACCGCCACGGGGTCCGACACGTCAACGGCCGGGGCCGGATCACCGGG
>CAYNGG010000270.1:0-5850 GCA_964396575.1 uncultured Desulfobacteraceae bacterium
CCTCGAAGACCTCATCCGCCTGTTTCAGGATGGCCGTGGACACCTCGAAGCCGATGATCTCGGCCGTTTTCAGATTGATGGCGATCTTTTGAGGCGTTTCAAAAACCATTTCCAGGTCCCGCGGCCTGGCCCCGTTGAAAATTTTGGCCATGGCCTCGGCATGAAACCGCCCGATGCCGGACCGGTCGGCGGTGGACAGGCTCATTAAAAACCCCTGCTTTACCTCTTCCGAGCCCGCCTGGGAAAAGGTCGGAATCCGGTGGGCATTGGCGATCCCGACCAGCTCCGGAATGCTGTCCTCGTTGACCCCCATGTGCATGGTGACATAGATGGCATCGACCTTGTCGGCCAGATCCCGGAAACATCTGGCGATATCGGCCTGAGCAAGCTTGACGTCTTCGACCCCCTCCGTGATCAGGCAAGAGACCACACTGAAACCTCGGTTTTCGGCGACCGAATGAGCCTTATCGACGGCGGCATAGGTCCGCCCGCTGTCGGTATCCTCATACACAATCCCGAGCTTCTCGAATCGAACGATGTCGTGAAAGGTTTCGACCTGACGCTCATATTGACGGGGATCAACTTTTGCGTGAATGTGCTCCAATCCCTCATCCCGACGGCTCTTAACGATTCCGGACCCGATCGGATCACTGATCGACGCGGCGACGACCGGGGTGTGGTGCCGATCGGTAGCGAGATCCTGGCCGGCCCAGGTCCCCATGGCCATCATCAGGTCGATGTCGCCTCGATCGTTAAGCCGCTGAATGATTTCATCCCTCAGCTTCTCCCGACGATCTTTCTCCCAATCGGCTGAATAAAAGGCATCTCCCACGAATTGGAGGCAATCGCCGTCCACCGATTGGGCCAGCCATTGCCAGCGTTCCCGGTTGGTTTCCAAATCAGATGGCGGGGTCACCTGACCGATCCACCCAAGTTGAGCCAGCCCATCGACAATGGCGAGAAAAGCATCCTGATACTCGCTGTACGCACCGCCCTGGTAATAGCCGATCCGCCATTTTTTCCCGTCATTTTGACATGGTGACGTCCCAGTCTCCGCGGCCGGAATCGCCTGGACGGAACAGGCTATCAGGCAGATCCCGATGACCGCCACCAATTTGATTTGAAGGATGTTACGAGATTTCATCATCACTTCCCCCCTGTTGATGTCAGACCAAAAGAATTGAGTATGATCGGTGTCAGAGAATGCGCTTGATAAGAAGATGAATCGAGGAATCCGCTACGAGCACGAATGGGTACAAGGCACTGCTGGATGGATCATGCAGCCAGGACTACAAAAAAACTAAATTATATAAGCGATTCCACCCTTAGATGTCAAGGGAAAAGTCGGATCGGGGGGAATCAGGGCGCTCTACCCGTCTCCCTCCAGCCGCCTGATGAGGTCAAGCCGCTGTTCCGAAGTGAGCTGTTTTTCGATGGCGCGGGCCAGCAAGGCCGCATCCCGGGGGATGGGCATAACCGTCAGCTCCCATTCATGGGCCGTATCCGATTCAGCCGAGGCGTCGGCGGGCGTAATCATGAGGGCTTCCATGGCCCGGATCAGCGGCTCGTCAAACCGCTCCTCGATTTTCATCAGCGAGATCATCTCCTTGGCGGAAACGACGTCCTTTGCCCGACTTCGGAGATAGGTCCGGTCAAAGACCCGCTGATCGAACTGATCACATAAAGCGATCAGCCTGCCCTCCCGGGTTTCCGGCCGGGAGCGGCTCAGATCATCCACAATCCGCCTTACCCGATCATCCACCGATTCATCCAAAATTTTGGACATCTCGTTGATCGTCAATGATTCTCCAAGGTTAAGCCCATTCAGGAGAAAGACGGCATTGTGCCAGAGGGAAGCAAAGATGGAGGCATCGAGGGATTCGCTATCCATCTCGAGGTTTTCTCCGACCGCGTGAGCAAAGAGCGCACGGGATACGCAGAGATTGTAGAATCCAGCCAAATGCTCCAGATAAGAGAGGCTGATGTCCAGAAATTCGTTGATCTTCCGGACCTCCCGGAGTTGAATCCGGCCGACTTTCAGCGAGCCGGCCAATCGGACCAGGGTTTCGGGCAGGTTATTGGCGTATCTCCCGTAAAACGGGGTCGATGGATAGATGGTTTCAAAGAGCGAGCGGCGTCCGATCACCCGATAGCCGGACTGGACGCCCAGGCCCTTGAGAGTAATGTGGGGCATCTCCTCGAGCAAGTAAACATGCTCCACCAACCGTTTGGTGTTCTCCCCGATGTGGATCTCTCCGGGGGTCCCGTTGCTCTCCAGACGGAAGGCATAGATGACCGCGCCGCCCTGGGCCGTGTAATCCACACAGGTCTCCGCTCCCATCATCACCATCCGCATCCGGTCGATCTCCCGGTCACTGGTGGGATTCGAGGTGTTGATGCCCACCCGGCATTGGAACCCGAGGTCCTCGATCCGGATGCTTTTCCGGTCCTCGCTGGACAGGGACTGATGCCGGGCGGCAATGGAAGTATAGTTGTCCTGGATCGCATCCTGCATGATCCGGTTGATCGACTCGGCCGCCTCGACAAGCTGGAGCGCACAGGCGATGGCGTCAAAGGGATGGATGGGGCTCTCCGGAGAATCGTCCTTGGGCGTGCCGAAGATCGCCACGATCTGATCTCCCACGGTCTTGTCGAACATCCCCCGATACTGGGCCAGAAGCTTGTGGCTTTCCCGGAAAAACCGTCTCATGAGCTCGCCCATCAGGGTCTCGCCGAGGATCATGTTGAGCTTGGTGTAATTGCAGATATCGGCCACCAGCTCCGTGGCATAGACCAGGCCGAGCTGCTGACGGTTGCTTCCGATGAGGCGGGACACGCCGGGATTGAGGCTTTCCAGGGTCTCTTCCAGAGCGGTGTTGGCGGTTATCAATTGGTCGTTGGCCACCTGAAGCGCCTCCGTCCGCTCCCGGACCCGCTCCTCGAGCTGCTGGTTGTACTCCTTGAGCTGCTGATCGTAGGCATTGAGGTCGGCGGCCATCTTATTGAACGCGGCGGTCAGCTCACCGATCTCGTCGGCACTGCTGACATCCAGGCTGTACTCGTAATCGCCGTTGCCGATCCGCTCCGTCCCCTCCCGGAGCCGCTGAACCGGGGTGACGATCCGGCGGACAATGATCGACTTGACGAGAAAGGCCAGCAGCACGCCGGTCAAAAAAATCGACAGGAGGGTAATGATGGCGATGTCCCGGGTTCGAAGGTAGGTCTCAACCCCCCGTTGAACCATCAGCACCCCCACCGGATCACCGTTAAAGCTTCGGATGGGGGAGAGCTTTGAAATGCTTCCGCCGCTGCTGATATCCGCGACTTCAACCGGCCGGTCCTCCCGCAATGTCAACATCAGCCGGTCAGTCGGCGGCTGGACAAGATCCCCTCCCATTTCCACCGACGAGCAGGCGGCGACGAGCTGAGTCCGTTGAAACAGCGCGGCATTGACATTGAGGTTATTACAGATATCCTTCACTATGGAAGAGCCGGCGTTGATCAGGCGGCGGAGAACGATGACGCCGTTGATCTTTTCACGCATCCGGTCATAGACCGGCGCGATGCTGGTGATGGACAGAAAGCTTGACTCCCCGTGGGACGAATTTTCATCCACCGACAACCCTTCAGCCTCTAAATCAGCGGCGGTCAAGACCTCCGTCCCGCTGATGGCCGTGCCGGAGAGCCCGACATCGATAAACCGTTTTTGCTTGAAGGTCTCATTGATTTTACCGGGGGCATGGGAGCGGACGAGGACCTGGTAGGATGCATCCACCAGGGTGATCATATCGATGTCATCGAGCCTGGCGGACTCGGCCAGATCAAGGCCGAGCTTTTCTCCGAGGTTGAGGCCGAACAGAACTACCAGGGTTTTTTTCTGGGCATAGCTGCTGGCGAGGTTCTTCATCTCCGTAACGGCTTGGGAATAAATGATATCAGCGATCACCAGGTCCGATTGGATGGTGTTCACCGCCTCCGCCTCGATCTTTTGGCTGTAGTAAACGATGGAAAAGATCGTCGCCACAATCATTGGAACAAACAGCACCAGGGCAAACGACAGGTTGAGCTGGGTTCCGAGTCTGAATCCTTTCATATCCGCCACCGCCTTATCCCCATGAAGGGTTGAAATGACCTGAGACCTCCCTGCTTCGTGAAAAGAGGGTTACACTGATCGGTTCTTGCGAGCCTTTGACATGGTTCCGCATTTCCGGCCATTGCCATTATTGAACCTATAATACTTTTGATTTCAGCGATCAAACAATAAGTGCGGGATTGTATGAAATGATCCGATTTCTACCCGAGATTACCGGAGTGGTCCCATTGACTTGGGCTGGATATTTGCTCTACCGTGCAAAAGCGATCGATCGGCCGATGGGGCATGGAGGAGCAGATAATTCGAGGGGGCAGCATGAGACAGGTGCCGTTTATTAAATACACTTCCTGCGGAAACAATTTCATCATTATTGATGAGAGCATATCCCCCATCCTACCGGAAAGTGAAAAGGCCTATTTTGCATCCCAGGTGACCAACCCCTTTTTCGGCATCGGCGCCGATGGTTGTATTTTCCTGCAATCCGGAAACGCGGAGACTTTCCAACAGATCAACGAGACGTTCCGATACTGGCGCAATCTTCCGGATATCGACGATGTGGATTACATCTTCCGTCTGTTCGAGCCGGACGGCTCCGAGTCATTGAGCTGTGGTAACGGGCTCTTGTGCATCGCCCACTACCTTTACCGTCGATATGGCACGGAATCCGCTCAACTGATGACGGAAATCCCATCCATTCAGCCCAATTCCGTCCCCATCGGGTTCCAGCGTTTGAAAAAGCTCTGTTGGGCCAACATGGGACGCCCCAGACATCTGGGCGATGGCCTGGTCAACCCAAAGGCCACCAAACCCTACGATAATATTCTTAGTACCCTCAATGCCATCGAAATCAGATTCAGAAGAAAACGAGATGCAAACTATCACTTTCATAATATGCCCCTTCCCCTGACCGGGTATCTGCTTTTCACGGGCGAGCCCCATCTGGTGGTTTTCACCGAAAACGGCGACTTTGGCCGCTATCCGAGCTCGACAATCTTTGCCTCTTCTCAGGAATGTCAGGACAGTGGGAATGGTCAGGAACACCGGCTCAACACCGGCTCATGGCTGGTGGAATACATCGGTAATTATGCCGAACGAGAATATAAACACATTTTCCCCCATGGGATCAACATCGACTTCGTCCGGGTCATTGACCCCGCCGGAATTATCGAATACAGATGCTATGAGCGTGGGGTCAGCCGGGAGACCCTGGCCTGCGGCACCGGAGCTGTCGCCGCCGGCCTTGTGGCGAAGCAGTTGAAGCTCCTGAAAGGTAATAATATCACCGTCTGGCCTCACCGATGCCGGTGGCATAAGCCTGACGCCCGGCTGCTCGTCTGGCAATCGTTCGATGGCTGGCTGCTTCATGGCGATCCAGTGCGTCTGTGCGAAGGTGTTTTTCTTTTCAACAAAACCTATACAGTCAGATCGGTATTCGGTCACGGAAACCGACGAGGTCCAATATGATCATCCGGTGTGAGAGCTGCAAAACCGCGTTTGAGTTGGAAACAGGCGTTATTGTTGATAAAGAGGGGGGATTGATCCGCTGCCTTCAATGCGGCACCGTCTTCCGCATCAGCCCCGATTACCTTTCAGAGGCTGATCTTGAAGATAAAAAGACGCCCGCCAGTGTTGGCGTCAGCCAATCCTTCGGCGCTCGTGCCCGTTTGGAGCTGATTCTTAGCGCTCTGGTTTTACTCATCCTCGCGCTGGGCTTCAACGCCATGCTCAGCCTGTCTTCACTGGAGAAGCTGTATGTC
>CAYNGG010000271.1:0-5839 GCA_964396575.1 uncultured Desulfobacteraceae bacterium
ACAGGATAAGGTCCACATTGTTTACGAAAAAGACGCCTACGGCCGGACCTTGAAGCGGGCTTTTTCCAGCGCCGCCAAGAGGTTGAACCTGACGGTGGGCCATGTCTGGGGGATCGATTCGTTAACCGACGACATCCCCGCCCGGTTGACGGACATCACCCGGACTCTGGCCCGAATGGACCGGCCGGGGGCTCTCTACGTGGGTCTCCTGGACGGGGAGGGCGCCCAACTGGTCTTCAAGCTCCGCAAGGCCGGGGTGGATCTCCCCATCCTCGGGGGCGATGCCCTGGGGCTGGGAAGCTTTCCCCAGGAGATCCGGAAGCTGCCCGGGGCCGACGGCCCGCCCGGCACCTACATCGACGGCGTGTACGTCACCACCTACTTTATCCGGGACATCGCCAACCATCGGGCCCAGCAGTTTATCCGGGCCTTTCAGGGGGAGTACGGCCGGGCTCCGGATGCTCTGGCGGCGGCCTATTACGACGCCGCCGGGATCGTCCTGTCGGCCATCCGCCGGGCCGGCCCGGGCGGGACCCTGGCCGAGCGGCGGGAGCGCATCCGGAGGGGGTTGTCCAGCTTTGACGACAAGCAGACCGCCTACCGGGGGGTCACCGGCGGGATCTATTTCGACGACCAGGGCAACGCCATCAACCCTTCCCCCTTCGGGCTCTATGTGGGAAACGCCTTTGTCTCGGCCCCGGTCCAACTGACCCCGGTCATGACTCCGGAATCGGTCCTAAACCCTGAAACCCAGATCGCCCGGGGAGACCTGGTGGACTTCGACAATAATCTCTTTTACAAGACCCGGGTGATCTACACGGGGGTGGACATCAACGAGATCAGCAACATCGACCAGAAAGAGGAGCGTTTCACCGCCGACTTCTACCTCTGGTTCCGCCATAAGCTCGAGCTGGACTACGGCAAGATCGAGATCTTCAACACCATGGTGAACCTGGAGGCCGACGCTGAAACGATCATGCGGTCGATGGTGGACGACATGATCTACCGGGCCTTTCGGGTCAAGGCCACGGTCCACCAGCCGTTCAAGCTCCATCACTACCCCTTTGACGTCCAGGCCCTGGAAATTCGGTTCCGCCACAAGCACCTGAGCCGCAACGAGCTGATTTTCGTCGCCGACGACATCGGGATGCGCCGGCATGAGGGAACCCGCCTGGCCAACCGGCTAAAGCGCCACAAAGGCTTTAAAGGCGATGACAAGTGGCTGCTCCGGGACATCCTGGTCTTTTCCGACATCCGATCCACCGACTCCACTCTGGGCAACCCCCGGATGTTCGACGCCGGGCTGGACACCGGCATCACCTACTCGGGGTTCAACGTGGTAAGCCGGATCGAGCGGAACGCCAAGAGCTACGCGGTAAAGAACATGGTGCCCCTGACCTTCATCCTGCTGCTGGGCTACGCCATGACCTTCATCCTGCCCGAAGGCGCCCTGTTCGCGGCCCGGCTCAACCTGGGCGTGATTCTCCTGTTGACGTCGGTCTCCCTGAGCCTGATGACGTCCAACCAGCTCCCCAACATCGGCTACCTGGTGGCCATGGACTACATCTATTTTTTCCTGTATCTCTGGCTGCTTCTGGGGATCATGGTGACCATTGCCGTCCGCGGCGCCTACTATCACGACAAGCCGCGATTGCAACGGCGGCTCGAATGGTCCGTGCGGCTGATTCAGCCCCTGCTCCTGGTGATCATGCTGGGAGCTATCCTCAATCTCTATTTCTAAAGCGCCCCTGAAGCGCCGGAGAGTGCCATGACCCGCGTCGGCTATGCCTGCATCAACACTCAGCTCCCGTCACCCAACCGAACCTGCCGGCTGAAAAACGCCACCGAGGAGCGAATCATCGAGCTGGGCCGGGCCAACCTGTCCGCCCTGTCCGAGATCATCCGGTGGAACGCGGCCCACGGGGTGACCCTCTTCCGGATTTCCTCGGACACCATCCCGTTCGGGTCCCACCCGGTCAACGGCGGGACCTGGCCCGAAGCCCTGGCCCCGGAGCTGTCGGCCGTGGCCGGCCAAATCCGGGAAGGCGGGATGCGGGTCTCGATGCACCCCGGCCAATACACGGTCTTAAACGCAATCCGGGAGTCGGTGGTGGACAACGCGGTGGCCGACCTGGTTTACCACACCCGGCTTCTCGACGCCCTCGGGGTGGACCGGACCCACAAAATCATCATCCACATCGGCGGGGTTTACGGGGACAAGGCAGCGGCGACCCGTCTGTTTATCCGGACCGCCAACCGGCTCGACGGCGCCATCCGGAGTCGGCTAATCATTGAAAACGACGAGCGGTCCTTTAACGCCGGGGACCTCTTGGCCATTTCCGGAGAGACCGGGCTTCCGGTGGTCTTTGACCGGTTCCACCACGGTTGTTATCCGTCTCTGGCGGACCGATCGGTCCGGGAGCTGGTCGAGATGGCGGCGGCCACCTGGAGTCCGGCGGACGGCCGGCCAAAGGTCCACTATTCCGACCAGTGGCCCGGCCGGGCGGTGGGGGCTCACGCTCATACCCTGGACCGGGCCGCCTTTGCCGCTTTCCATGCGGAAATCCGGGATCTGGAGATCGATATCATGCTGGAGGCCAAGGACAAGGAGCAGTCGGTCCTGGCGGCCCGGGAGGTGATGGCCGGGCTGGAAACGGGCGGAAACGGGGGCGGGTCGTGAAGGTCCTGCTCATCTACCCGCCCTGCCTGGAGCGGCGGATTCACACCGAGGACGTGAGCGTCCCGCCCATCGGGCTCTACTACGTCGGGGCGGCTCTGGCGGAAGCCGGCCACGAGGTCGAGGTCATCAGCCTCCACGACTGGGACGGGGACCCGGCGGAGATCCGCCGGCTGATGATCGACAAGCGGCCCGGAATCATCGGGATGTCGATCCTGAACGCCAACAGATGGGGCGGGATCGAGGTGGCCCGGATCGCTAAGTCAATCGATCCCGAGTTGGCGGTGGCCTTTGGCGGCCCGAGCGCCACGCTCCTGTCCGACCACTTCCTCAACCACTTTCCCGAGATCGACTACATCGTCTTCGGCGAGGGGGAACGGTCCTTTCCGGCCCTGGTAAATCATCTGGCCGAAGGGAAGGGCGGCCCCCCGACGGATGTCCCCGGCATCGCCTATCGGGACGGGGGGACGATCCAGAAGACGATGCCGGGGCATAAGATCGGGGACCTGGACACTCTGCCCAACCCGGCCCGGTATTTCACCTACTCCCACGTGGTCCTCACCCGAGGCTGTCCCGAAGCCTGCGCCTTCTGCGGCTCGCCGGCTCTCTGGGGCCGCCGGGTCCGGTCCCATTCGCCCGGCTATTTCGTGGACCAGATGGCCATGCTGGCCGACCGGGGGGTTTCCTTTTTCCATGTCTCCGACGACGTTTTTACCCTCCGGCCGGACCGGACCGTGGCGGTCTGCCGGGAGATCCTCGACCGGGGGCTTCAGGTGACCTGGGCCGCCATCTCCCGTGTGGATCGGGTGGATCCGGAGATGCTCGGCTGGATGCGCCGGGCCGGGTGCGTTCAGATCAGTTTCGGGGTGGAAAGCGGGTCGCCCCGGATTCGCAAGCTCCTGAACAAGCGAATCCGCGACGACGATATCAAGCGGGCCTTTTCCCTGACCCAGCACTACGGCATCCTCGCCCGGGCCTATTTCATCTACGGCTGTCCCGGCGAGACGGATGAGACCATCGACGAGACCCTCGCCCTGATCTCCGAGATCCGGCCGCTGGCGACCATCTTTTATCTCCTGTCGCTCTTTCCCGGCACCGCCCTTTACGAGGGCATCCGGAAGGGGACCGGCCTGTCCGACGAGATCTGGTGTGAGCGGATCGAGGATCTGCTCTACTGCCAGCTCGACCCGGCCCTCCCCGATGAGCGGGTCCGGGAATTCGGCCGCCGGCTCCGGACCGGCTTTCACCAGCGCCTGGCCGGGTTCGTCGAATCCCTGGACCTGGCCGACGACCCGGCGCTCTACCCCTTTCATGCCGATTTCCTCTCCCGGCTGGCGTTGACCTTCAGCCACGGGGACTACGCGGGCATCCCGGCGGTGGGGGACACCGACGCCATTGCCGAAGGGCTCCACCGCCGGGCCTTGACCTATGCCCCCGATCACCGGGCCTTTGTGGGCCTGGGGATGCTCCGGCAAAAGCGAGGGGATTTGCGGGCGGCGGCGGAGATCATCGCCGAGGGCCTGGCCCATTTTCCCGACAGCGCCGAGCTCCGGGCCATGGCCCGGTGAGCAACGCCGCGCTACCGGCCCGACACCGACCGGATAAACCGGGCGTCGATCCAGTGCTTGAGCCGGAAGGCCAGGCGGCTTCGGATGACCAGGCCGTCGCGGCAGAGGACCCCGGTGCCGTCGCCGAGGTTGATGATCAGCATGAACGACTTCTGGGGCCGGAAGGGCACGAGGGGTTGTCCGGTCAGGGCGGCCATGAGGTTATGCCGGAGAATCGGGTTCTGCCGGACCGCATGGACTCCGACCCGGCGGAGGGGTTGAGGGTCGAAGTGGATGCAGTCGCCCCCGCCGAAGATTTCCGGATAGGCGACCGACTGGAGGGTTTCGTTGACCCGGAGCCCGCCGTCGGGGCCGGTCGGGATGCCGGAGTCCCGGAAGACCGAAGACGGGGCGATCCCGGTGGCCAGGACGGTCAGGTCGGCGGCTCCGGCCACGCCGGGGGCGTGGCTCCCGTCGGCCAGTTGGATGCCTTCCGGGGTGAGTCCCGCCACCCGGCGGTTTTCGGTCACGGCGATCCCTCGTGAGGTGAACGACCGCAGCACGGCGGTCCGGGCCTTGGGAGAAAACCCGGCCAGGAGCCGGCCCCCGGTGATGAGCGAGACCCGGAGGTCAGCCCCCCGGCGATCCCCGAGGGTCTGGATGTTCCCGGCCACCTCGACCCCGGCGGCCCCGCCGCCCACCACCGTCACCCGCGAGGGCCCTTCTTCCAGCTTCCGGATGATCGCCTCCCGGAGGTCCATGAGCCCGGAGATGGGTTTGACCGGAAAGACCCGGCCGGCGCCGTCTCCGGGCGGCGGAACCACCCCGCTGCCGGTGTTGAACGAGACGAGATCATAGGGGATCGGGTCCCCGCCGGCCAGACGGACTTGACGGATATCGGGGTGAACGCTCACCACCCGGTCGGTCACGAAGGTCGCCCCCTGGGCCTCGACGAGCCGTTTGACGTCGATCCGGATGTCCTCGGGGCGGTAGCGGCCGGAGAGCATCCCCGGTCCCATGCCCGAATAATAGTGATGGGCCTCGGCGTTGACGACGGTGACCGCCGCGCCGCGTGATATAAGGTCGGTCAGGTTCTTCATCACGCTCAAATGAGCGTGTCCGGCCCCGGCCAGGATGATGCGTGTGGTCATGGATCGGTCCTCGGGTTAGGGTGAATGTGAGTGCTGAGTGCTGAGGACTGAGTGATGATTCATCGAACCCAGGGGCAGACTCCCGTGCCTGCCCTGGCTATTACACGGCGTTTTTACAGGACGCTCCAATCCTCTGCCCCAATCTATCCATTATATGCTAAGCCCCAAAAAGACGCCAAGCCACACCTTGTCCTGTAGGGACTTATGGGAAATAGCGCGGAAATTCATCTCCACGTGCGAGGCCGGCCGTCAGACCTAACCCCCCCTGGTCCCGGCTTGAAGACCTCCGAGGTTTCAAAAACCTCGGAGGTCTTTAACCGGCCTCAAAAGCTTGGGAGCGCGGGCTTCCAGCCCGCGGGCGGGCGAGACGCCCGCGCTCCCAGGGGTTAATCGAACCGCCACAATAGCCTTTGACCGGTCCGCTTCAAAAGTGTAACATATCCTAAAATCATTTTTGGGCTGGT
>CAYNGG010000272.1:0-5835 GCA_964396575.1 uncultured Desulfobacteraceae bacterium
GCCCGGACCGCCGCCTCGATCCGGGTCTCGTAGCCGACGCTGGATGCGTGGTCGTCGAGCTGAAGGATCAGGTAAGGCTTGTCGTGGGCCGCCATGAGCCGCTTGAAATACTCCAGGACAAAGGCGTCCGGCGTACACTGAAAGGCGGTGAGATAAACCGGATAGGCGCCCGGCGTCCGGGCCGCGGTATCGGCCGCCCGGAGAATCTCCGCGGCAAACCGCCAGTGGACTTCCCGGAGCAGGTCGGCGAGGGCCTCGGCCGCCTCACCCGTCGGCGGCGGGACCATGTCCTGGAAAAACGACCGGACCCCCAGCGACCCGAAGATCTCGGGGATTCGCTGGTTCAGGGCCGGCGAGCAGACGGTGTAGGGCCGCCCCAGGAGGACCACGTGGATGTCATCATCCGCCGGCGCCTTTTGGGCATAGATGCCCCGGAGCCGCTGGCGGGCCGACTCCCGGGCCTCCACCGCCCGGTCATAAGCGGCCGAAACCTCGGTGAATTTGACCCCGAACGGCGACCGAAGGACCCCGTGAAGCTGGGTTTTGGTGTGAAACTCCGGGTAGATGAAGCTGATCAGGGGGGTCAGAAACCGGTCCCGGGCCTCGGGGCCGGCGATCTGGGACGCCAGGGCCGCCGCGTACTGGGTATAGTAGCAGTATTGCCGTCGAGCCCCGCGCTCGGCGGTCCGCCGCTCCAGGTAGTGGGGCAGAAAGATGAGGTCGGCCCGGTCCAGGAGATGAGCGGCATGGCCGTGGAGCGCGGTCATGGGAGCACAGAGCTCGGCCCCGGTTTGCCGCCGGCCGGCCTTGACCGGGTTTTCCAGGTCCTCGCTGGTAACCGTCCGGATGCCCAGATCGTCGAAAAAATGTTTCCAGAACGGGAGGTCCTCGGCCATGTAGAGGGCCGCCGGCAGGCCGACAACCGTCTCCGAAATCCGGGGCGGGGCCGACTCCCGGTCCGCCCGGTCCGCCGCATAAGCGCGCCGGCGGGCTTTCAGGAGGTCGAAGCCGGACCGGTTGTTGTTGACAAAGTGCCGGGTGTCGTAATCCCGACCGCAGAGAAACCCGTAAGCGGCGGTCTCCCCGCCCACCTCGGCGACGGTGATCTTGCAGTGGTTGGGACAGAGGTCGCAGACCTCGTTGCGGATGGGGATCTCCTCACGGTGAAGGTCGATCCCCCGAAAGCGGGTGACCTCGGCCGGGTCGTCGGCCACGGCCAGGGCCGCGCCCAGAGCCCCGGTGAGATGACAGAACGGGGAGACGTGGATGGGCCGTTCCAGGCGATTTTCGAAGGCGGCCACCAGAGCCCGGTTCCGGGCGGTGGCCCCCTGGAAGAGAACCGTCCGGCCGATGGCCGCCTCGGCGGCGACTTTGGTCAGGTAGTTTTCCCGGACCGAATGGAGGACGGTGGCCAGGAGCTCATCCGGCGGATAGCCCCGGTTCAGGAGGTGGTTGAGATCCCGCTCCATGAAAACGGTGCATCGGTCGGATGCCAGCGGCGCGGGGTTTCCCTCGGCCCGCCGGGCGTAGTCGGACAGGGGACAATCGAGCCGCCGGGCCTGCTCCTCGATAAAGGACCCGGTCCCGGCGGCGCAGACGGTGTTCATCACGCAGAAGGTCACCCGGCCGTCCTTGAGCGTCGTGAATTTCGAGTCCTGCCCGCCGATCTCGATGATGGTGTCGGCGTCCGGCCGGAGCTGAACGGCGGCCCGGGCGTGAGCGGTGATCTCGTCGATCACCCGGTCCGCCCCGAGAATCGCGCCGGTGAGCTTCCGGCCGGACCCGGTGGTCCCGGCCCCGGCCACGGTCAGCGAAATCCCGGTCCGGCCGACAAAATCGTCCACCGAGGCGAGGGTCCGCTGAGTGGCCTCCACCGGCCGGCCGGCGGTCCGGGTGTAAAACCCGGCGATCACCCGGCCATCCCCGTCGGCGAGGACCGCCTTGGTGCTGGTCGATCCCACGTCGAGCCCCAGAAACGCGGTCACCGCGTCCCCGGCGGTCAACGGCTCGTGGATCTCGACCTCCACCGCCACCGCCGGGTCGTCTTCCCCTTCAGGAAAAAGGTAGGATTCCCTCCCGCCCATCTCGGGATAGTCGGACCGCGTCAGGGCGAGCGGCGGGTGGTGATGGTCCAGCGAGGCATCCGATTCCCGGCGAAGGAGATCTTCCGGGCCGCTCCGGACGCCGACCTCGGCCCCCACGCCGTCGGCAAGGAGACAGAGGGCCGCCCCGAGGGCCTCGAAGACCGGGGCATGGTCGTCGGTCTTCACGGGATGGCCGATGAGGGCCGACAGATGCTTGACCACGGCCCCGTTGAGGGCCACGCCGCCGGCCATCCGGATGGGCGGAGCGGGGGGCTGTCCCGTAAAGAGGGTATCGACGATGTTCCGGGCCAGGCCGAAGGCCAGACCGTCGGCGATCTGGGGGAGGGCATAGCCCTCCTGCTGAGCGTGGATCAGGTCGGTCTTGGCGAAGACCGCGCACCGGGTGGCGATCCTGGGGATCTCGGCCTGGTTTTCACCGGCGATCCCGGCCAGCTCGCCAATGCCGCTCAGGCCGAGCCGACCCGCCTGCTGGTCGAGAAAGGCGCCGGTGCCGGCCGCGCAAGAGGTGTTGGACCGGTGGCGGCGGTAGTTGCCGTCCGCGTCGAAAAACAGAGCCCCGAAGGTCTCGCCGCCGACGGTCAAAAGAGTCCGGACGGACTCGTACCGGCCCCGAACCGTGGCGATGGCCGCGACCTGGTTGTCGTAAACCGCGTCGGACCGGACCCGCCCGGGGGTCGATCCGGTCACCGCGACTCCCCGAACCCCGGAGACCGGAAGGTCGGCAAAGAGGCGGTCAAGAGCCGATGTCAGGTCCCCGTGATGGATGATATACGCCGATCCGACCACCTCGCCGGCCGGCGACAGCCGCACAGCGGCGGCGGATACGGCACCGACGTCGATGCCGAGAAGATCGTGGGTTGAAGTCATCGTAAATACCCGTTAACGCTGAGTTGTCGGCCATCGGCATCCGCCTCGCCGGCGGTTACCATTGGACCGGGTTGAAAACATAATATCAAAATCCGACGATGGTTGTAAACGTCGGACGCTCCATCTGCCCGGTTGTAAAGGTGCTGTGATGCTTCACCCTTGTCAAACCGCCGCTGATCCGCGTATATATGGAGCTTAGGGGGAGATTCCGTCCTTGGACGGCAATATGGCCAAGGTATGATAGGAAGAGAGATCCAATAATGAATTATGCCGCATTGCTCGGACGGATGGAGGTTGAGCGGGCTGACCTCGATCGTCTCGTATCCCGTGCCGAAAGCCTGATGGACAAAGCCCGTAAAACGGGAGATGATGGATATCTGGACGCGGTCGCGTTAAATCTCCACGGGTTTTACACCGGCGTCGAGCGGATTTTTAAAGATATCGCCCGAAGCCTGGATGACAGCGTCCCCGCCGGGCCGGATTGGCATAAACGGCTATTGCTTCAGATGTCGGCGGAAATCCCGGACGTCCGGCCGCCGGTGATCCGGCCGGAAACCCGGCATTGTCTGGACGACTACCGGGGATTTCGGCATATTGTCCGCAATGTCTATGCGTTTCCGTTTCGGTTTTCCAGAATCGCGGAGCTGGCGGATCAGCTCCGGATCTGTTATGGGGCCGTGATCGCCGACATGGAGGCATTGGCCAGTTTTTTGAGGGACCTATGAAACCGGACGACACCCCGGGCATCTCCGAGGAGCGGATGGCGGTCTATCGACGGACCGCCCGCCGACGGATGCGGGAAAAGGAGCGGCGCCGGGCGGAACGCCGGGACCGGGCCTGGTCCGTGGCCCGCCAAGCCGCTGAGCTCCTGAAAGCAACCTACGGGGCGGAATCGGTCTATCTGTTCGGGTCACTGGCCCGGGGCGGGCCGTTCGACGAGCACTCGGATGTGGACCTGGCGGTCCGGGGGCTCGATGACCGGATCTATTACCGGGTGGTTTCCCGGCTCCTGGACCTCGACCCGACCATCGACGTGGATCTGATTCAACTGGAAACCGCCCCGGACGGGCTTCGCCGGTGGATCGAAAGCGAGGGGGAGAGGTTCTGAGGATTGGTGATTGATGATTTTTCCTCGCAATTGGTTTGAACCGGTAAACCCGCGATCATTAATCTAAGATCATAAATCATAAATCTAAAATCGAGCACTCATCTGCTCGTCCACGATGGCCCGGGCTTCCGCCTGGAGCCGGTCGAGGTGTTCCCGTCCCAGAAAGCTTTCGGTGTAGATCTTGTAGATTTCCTCGGTGCCTGACGGTCGGGCCGCGAACCAGCCGTTTGCCGTCACCACTTTGATCCCGCCGATGGGGGCGTTGTTGCCGGGAGCCCGGCTCAGCTTGGCAATGATCGGCTCGCCGGCCAGGGTCTCGGCCGTGATCCGGTCCGGGGTGAGGTTTTTCAGGACCGCCTTTTGCTGAACCGTGGCCGGGGCGTCGAGCCGCTCGTAGATGGGGCTGCCGAATTGCTCGGTGAGCCGGCCGTAAAGGGTCCCCGGGTCCTCGCCGGTTTTGGCGGTGATCTCGGCGGCCAAAAGGTTCAGGATGATCCCGTCCTTGTCGGTGGTCCAGACGGTACCGTTCTTGCGGAGAAATGAGGCCCCGGCGCTCTCCTCGCCGCCGAAACCGTAAGTGCCCTCCATGAGCCCGTCCACGAACCACTTGAACCCCACCGGGACTTCAGCCAGCGGCCGGCCGAGATGATCCGCGATCCGGTCGATCATCGAGGAGCTGACCAGGGTCTTGCCCACCGCCGCGTCCGCCGGCCAGTCCGGGCGGTTCTGGAAAAGGTACCAGATGGCCACGGAAAGGTAGTGGTTCGGGTTCATCAGCCCGACGCTCGGGGTGACGATCCCGTGCCGATCCGTGTCGGCGTCGTTGCCGAAGGCGATGTCAAAGCGGTCCTTGAGCCCGATGAGGCTTGCCATGGCATGGGGCGAGGAGCAGTCCATCCGGATCTTCCCGTCCTTGTCCACGGTCATGAAGCCAAAGGTCGGGTCCACCGTCGGATTGACCACCTCGATGTTGAGACCATACCGGTCGGCGATGGGCTCCCAGAAGGCCACGCCAGAGCCCCCCATGGGATCGACGCCGATCCGGAGCCCCGCGTCCCGGATGGCCGCCATGTCGATGACATTTTCCAGGTCCGCCACATAGGGCGCCACCAGATCGGTTTCCCGAATGGAGCTGGACGTCAGAGCCCGCTGGAAAGGCCGCCGCTTGACGCTTGATTTGCCGAAATCGAGGATCTCGTTGGCCCGGTCCTCGATCCACCGGGTGGTTCCGGCTCCGGCCGGGCCGCCGGTGGGCGGGTTGTACTTGAACCCGCCGTCTTCCGGGGGGTTATGGGATGGGGTGATGACAATGCCGTCGGCCAGATGACCGTCCGCGTGACGGTTATGGGTGAGGATGGCATGGGAGATGACCGGGGTCGGGGTGTATCCAAAATTCTTGTGAATCCGGGTCTCGACGCCATTGGCATCCAGGACCTCCACGGCGGTGGCCAGACTCGGCTCGGACAGGGCATGGGTGTCCATCCCGAGAAAGAGCGGCCCGTCGATCCCATGGAGGCGCCGGTACTCGCAGATGGCCTGGGTCGTGGCCAGGATGTGGTCTTCGTTGAAGCTGTTTTTAAGCGATGATCCCCGGTGGCCCGAGGTGCCGAAGGCGACCCGGTGACCGGTGACCGTCGGGTCCGGGTGATGGGTGTAATAGGCGCTCACCAGGCGCGGGATATTGGCCAGGATCGATCTAGGGGCCGGCTTGCCGGCCAGGTCATGCAGTGCCATGATAAACCTCCGGTTTGGATT
>CAYNGG010000273.1:0-5820 GCA_964396575.1 uncultured Desulfobacteraceae bacterium
TCAAAATGGTATCTTTTTCAGGGGGCTTCGCCCCGGTCATCCATGCCGTCCGCCGTCGTTTGCCATAACAGGGCGATGCCCCGAATTCAACGATTATTTTGGTGATGCGTCCTCCGGCGGGTCGGGCTGGTGGAGGTTACAGTATCGAGACCCGGCAGTGGCGACCCGCTTGCACTGTCGGCCGCTCCGGGTGATCCCCTCACACTGGACCCGCTCGGACTCCTCCGCCGGCGGCGCTTCCAGGGCCTCTTCGGATTGGGCCTCGGCATAGCGGTCGTGGAGAACCAGGGGGGCCTCGTCGATCCGCCCGGCCTGGACCATCCCCAGCAGGTGGTCAAACCCGGCCGTAAAGCTCGACAGAATCCGCTCGGGATCGGGGACCAGCCCCGCGTCGGTGGCCAGGCCCACCGTCACCCGGCCGTCGTAGCTGAAAATGCTGATCCCCAACCCGACCCGGCCGGTCCGGGGGACCCAGAACATCATCTGGTCGATCTTTTGTCCGGCGAAATAGAGGGCTTGTCTGGGGCCGGGGACGTTGGTCATCACCGCGGTGGTCTTGTTGGCAAACATCTGAGCCGCCCGGCGGGCGATGGACGACGGGGAAATCCCCAGGGCATTCAGGATCTGAAAGCCCACAAAGGCGTCCGGCGAGTGCTTGAGGTTGTCCATCCGGCGCTTGACCTCCCGAAGGCGGAGCACCGGGTCTTCGATGTGGACCGGCAGGGAGAGAAAGACCAGTGAGAACCGGTTCCCCAGCTCCACCTCGGTCCCCGGCCGGCGGACGTTGACCGGAACCGTCACCACCAGGTCCAGGGTGTTGACCTTCTCGTTCCGGGCGGCCAGGTAATCCCGCAAAGCCCCGGTGACGGTGGCGATGAGGACGTCGTTGATGGTGGCCCCTAACGCCCGGCCCACCGCCTTGACGTCGTCGAGAGGAAGGGAATCGGTCCAGGCCACCCGTTTGGGAACCCCCAGCCGGCCCCGAAACCGGTTCCTCGGGTGAGAGGGAAGGGTGGCCAGCCGGAACAGCACGGTGGCCGCGTCGGTGGCCAGGCCGGTGCCGAGCCGGGCCAGCTCGATGAGGTGAAAGGGGTTGGACACGGCCCCCGCCAGCTCCCGCCGAAAGATCCGACCCGCCGTCATGGTGGTCCGGATCGTGGACCGCACTGCCCCGGCGGCCCGGCCGAGTCGCAAGGCCGGCAGAAAGCCTCGCCCGGACCGGTCCTCCCTGGGCCGCGGCTCCGGCGGGGGGGCATCGGGCGACAGGTCCGCCATGGACAGGAGCACATGGATGAGGGCGATCCCGTCGGCAATGCAGTGATGCAACCGGAAGCAGATGGCGCACCCCGTTTGCCCGGAAGGGAGATCCCCGCGGACATTTTCAATCAGGTGGACCTGCCACAGGGGCTTGGACTCGTCTAAGGGGGTGGCGACGAGATCGCCGATCATTTCCTGGAGGGTTTCCCGATCCCCCGGCTCGGGCAAAGCGACCCGGTGGAGGTGCGATCGGAGGTCGAAGTGGGGATCGGTCTCCCAGACGGGAGTGCCCACTCCGGAAATGGGGCGGACCACCCGCTGGCGGAACCGGTCAAAGGTCAAGAGCCGGGCCTCCAGCGTGGCGATGAGGCGATCCATGGCCACCGGGGCCGAAAACGCCATGAACCCGCTGATCATCATCAGGTTGGTGGGATCATCCATGCAGAGCCAGAAATTGTCCACATTGGCCATGGGTTGTGTCATCATCCACCTCCGATTCCGTTTCCGCCCCGCCTCGGCGGCGGGGTCGTCCATGATGCCATGATCGGGCATTAACGCCTTTTAAATGCCATACAAACCGACGAAAGGCAACCGGGGAATATCGGGCGCGACCGGACTACCCAAAGCGACGGGTTTCTGGTATGACGGGGCAATCGGCCACCCCACCGAGTGGCCGCGGAAACCCATGGCGACCGGGCGGCCTAACCGCCCCGATCCGCAAGGAGACCATGACACCGCTCAAGACCTTTCAAAACCTCTCCCGGGACAAGCAAAACCGGATTATCAGCGCCGCCGTGGCGGAGTTTTCCGAAAAGGGCTACGCAGGGGCGAGCATCAACGCCATCGTCGAACAGTTGGGGATCGCCAAGGGCTCTATATTTCAATACTTCGGCGACAAGGAGCGGCTCTTTCGATTCGTATTCGAAGCGGCCATGAGCACCGTTAAGGACTATTTGCGGACGGCCCGGGACGAGACCGCCGACGAGGCCCTCCCCATCCGCCTGGAAGCCACCCTGGTGGCCGGAATCCGGTTTCTCCAGGCCCATCCCCGGATTTACCGGCTCTATCTCCGGATTCGCTTCGAATACCAGATCCCGTTCCGCGACGAGCTGCTCCGGTCCCTCCGCCAGTACAGCCTCGACTATCTCCGATCCCTTTTGGAAACAGCCCGAAACCGGGGCGAGCTTCGGTCCGGGCTCGACCTGGACCGGGCGAGCTTCATGCTCGACGCCCTCATGGACCGGTTTCTCCAGGCCCAGACCGTCCCCGACCTCGACGCCGGGCTGGGGCTGTATAAATGCTCCGAGGCCGAGGCCCGACATTGGGCGGCCGACCTGGTGGAGATGGTCCGGACCGGCATCGGTTGTGAGGGGACCGTGCCATGAAGGCGGGAGATTACGTCCTGATCGCCGGGGCGGTGCCCTTGGAGCTGGCCGGTATCGAGACCTGCCTGACAGGGGCGACCGGCCGGCGGGTGGGACCCCGACGGGCCGTGGACGGCCGGCTGGGCAGCCTTCCGGTCCGCCTCCTGGAAACCGGACCGGGTAGCCTCAACGCCGCCATGGCCATCACCGCCGCGATCCAGTCGGCCCGGCCGGGGCTGATTCTCATGACCGGCTGCGCCGGAGCTTACGCCGGGGCCGGATTGACCGTGGGCGACGTCGCCGTGGCCACGGCCGAAATCGACGCTCATCTCGGGGTGGAATCGCCCCGGCGCCCCGGAGGCTTGCCCGCCCCCTTGCCCTTTCCGGTCATGGAGACGTCCGGCTCCTCTATCCGATATCGCTATCCCCTGTCAGCTCCCTGGGTGGACACTGCCTGGCGGGCCCTCGAGGGAGCCTTGGCCGGGGCTGATTTCCGCTTGGGTCGAGGCCCCTTTGTCACCGTCTCGACGGTCACGGCCTCTTGGCGGCGGGCCAGAGCTTTAGCCGGAGCCTACGGGGGGGTAATGGAAACCATGGAAGGGGCCGGCGCGGCCCATGTGGCCCTAACCCACGAAATCCCCCTGATTCACATCCGGTGCGCCAGCAACCGGACCGGCGTTCGGGACCCCCGGCGCTGGCGCCTGGACCTGGCTTGCCGGCGAGCGGCCCGGGCCGCCGCCGCCCTCCTCACCGACACCGCCGTTACCGAACGGATCACCCGATAACCCGAGCGGAGACATCCCCATGGAATCACCCCTCGATCTGGCCATCTCTCCCTGTCCCAACGACACCTTCAGCTTCCACGCCCTCATCCACGGCCGGGTGACGACTCCGGAAATCAATTGGCGGGTGATCCTGGCCGACGTGGAAACCCTCAACGAAGCGGCCCGTGAGGGGACCTACGCGGTGACCAAGCTCTCCTTCGCGGCATTGGGCCACCTTCTGGACCGCTACGCGCTGCTCCGGAGCGGAGCGGCTCTCGGACGGGGATGCGGTCCGCTGATCGTGGCCCGGCCGGGCGCGGACCTGAGCTCCATCCAGGCCGGACCGGTAGCGGTGCCCGGCCTGATGACCACCGCCCGGCTCCTCCTGGGGCTTTGCCTGCCGGCCGACGTGCCCGTGGTGGCGATGCCCTTCCACCAGATCATGCCGGCCGTGGCATCGGGGGCCTATCCGGCCGGGGTGATCATCCATGAAGGCCGGTTCACCTACCCCGCCCATGGACTCGACCGACTGATGGACCTCGGCCAATGGTGGGAGGAGGAGACGGGCCTGCCGATCCCGCTGGGAGGGATCGGCATCCGTCGGGACATCCCGGCCGAGACGGCGCTCCGAGTGGAAACCGCCATCCGGGAAAGCGTCCGGTACGCCCAAACCCATCCCGCCGAGTCGTGGTCCTGGGTTCAGCAACACGCCCAGGAGATGGCCCCCGACGTGATCCGCCGGCACATCGACCTTTATGTCAACGACTTCACCGTCGATCTGGGGCCGTCGGGAGCAACGGCGGTGGACAATTTGCTCCGCCGCGCCGCCGACCGGGGCGTCATCCGCCCGACCGACGCGCCGCTGTTTGCCACCGGCACGGGCGAAACTCAACCGGCCCGACAGTCCTGATTAAAGGTTGCTCGGCCTGACGATGAGCTCCAGAAAAACGTAGGCCAGAAAGGTGATGACCGCGATCATCACCCCGTAAATATAGAGGTTATGGAACTTGTGCCGGCGCTGGTCCTTTTCCTCGTAGAAAATCTTCCGGGCACAGCCCATGCACCAGTCCGACTCCTGCTCGAGGACCGTCTCCCGGCCGCACTGACACTGAACGGGTTTGGGGGGGAGATTCTTTTTCATTTGCTTCCCTTTCGATATCGGCCCGACCGCGTCAGGCGTTTTTCCGGGCCTTTTTGCCACTCTTTTTGGGCATCAACGTCTCGTAGGCTTCCCGGATCGCCCGGAACCGTCGCTCCGCCAGCTCCTGGTATGCCTTGCTCTTGTGGGCCAACCGCTTGGGGTTGTAGTTTTTCTCCAGCCGCTGGTAAGCCGTGCGGATCTCCTTGGAGGAGGCGGTTTCCGGGACCCCGAGGCGCTGGTGAGGAGGCATCCGCTCAAAGGTGTCAAGGTCATCCACGCCGTGGCGGGCCTCATCTTCCGCGGTCTCAGTGTCCTCCCGTTTGTTAAATGCCTTGAAAAAGGCAGCGGTCTCCGGAACCAAAAGATAATAGCAGGAGATCCCGAAAAGGACCACGATGAGCCCCGAGATCAGGCCGAGATCCGCCCGGCCGTTCATGAAAAATCCCGCCGTGGGGATCATCACCTGGAGGGAAACCATGATCTGAGCCAGGACGCACAACACCCGCCCCACGTTATTGATCCGCAGCACCACGAAGCAGACCGCGATGCCGATCAGGTAGCGGGGAGACACGTTTCCCTTCATCAGGATGGTGTACATGGCAAAATAGAACCAGAGCCATCCGGCCAGCATGAAATAGATGCCTTGTTTGACACTGGCCGGAAAGGCTTTGAATTCTTCGTAGCTGGGCAATACTTTCATCTTATGCTCCTCGTCTGATGGAATCGATCATCCCGCCGGTTTCGATACCACATTCGGAAAGCAGACCACAAGGGGAGTTTTGGTCCGTCTCGGCATAGCCACCATGACCGATGGACGGAGACACGGCCCCGCCCGTTTGTTTTCCATACCTTTCCATGAGCTCATTCAGCCACAAAAGGAAGATGAAGACGTCAACCCGCCATCGGCCGACCCCATCCCCAGCCCGAGGTGCCGGCGCCGCAAGCGAGGACTGACGAACCGCGAACCATCCAGCCGGACCGGGACGGCCGACACCCCCCTCAACAAGATCACAAAGGCGTCCATAAGCCGACGGCCCCGGCCCTCGCCAAGATCCGACCTGTCCTGACCGTCGCCATGCCGGATCCCTTTGTCCCCAACGAGACATCCCGCCCGTTGGACGACGCCCGGCATGGCCCGCGACCTCCGGCGCCAACGACACGAGAACCTGGAGGCCATGGCCAAACGGGCATTGACCCATTTGCTTGTGGAAGTGCTGGCCGGCGGCTCTCTCACCCGGATGAGCCGTGCCGCCGCGAGGCGCTCCAAAACATGGGGCGGCCACGAGGCCCCCCC
>CAYNGG010000274.1:0-5809 GCA_964396575.1 uncultured Desulfobacteraceae bacterium
TATAGTCATTTTCGGACCCGCCGCTCCGAGGATCGGATGACTCGGGTGATCCACCAATACCCCGAAGCCATCGAGGAGCGGGACGCCCCCTTTCCCCTGTCGTTGACCCTGATCATCGGGGGCGCGATCATCTGGGCCTTTTTCTACATTCTGATGACCGGTATTCTGGAGGTGAAGATATGAGCGATCCAACGGCGGTTACGGAATCCGCCACCCGGACCTGGGTGGTGATCGGCCTGCTGGCGGCTTTCATCCTGGGCAAGGGGTTCTTTTCGTTTTTCGTCGTCGGAGATCTGGGTCAGCCCGACTGGGACTACCGGCCGATTCCGGACGTGCCGGGCGAGTCCCCTTATGCCATTTACCAGAAGCTGCCTGATCCTCAGCACGTCCGGGGAATGGGAGGTGAATGATGCGCCCGTGTCGTCCTCTTTTATGGCTAATGCTCCTCTTGCCCCTGCTTCTGGTCGGTTGTGAGTACGGCCGGATGTGGGAGACCCCGGCGGTCCGGCCCCATGAGGAGCCCATCGTCGAGACCGAGCCGGGAACCGTCCCGCTGTCCGGAGGCGAGGCCGGTCTCCGGTTGGCCCGGGCCGAGGACCTGAGCGCCCCGTTTTCCCTGGATTCACCCGAGGTGGTCGCGTCGGGAAAACCGATCTATGCCTCTTACTGCGTCCATTGCCACGGCCGGCATCACGACGGACTCGGAACGGTGGGGCAGAGCTTCATTCCGCCCATCCCGGACCTCCGGCGTGAGGCTATCCAGTCCCGGCATCCGGGCCATCTCTTCAAGGAGATCAGCTACGGCATCCCGGACGGCCGGCAGCCTGATCTGGCATCCACCATCGAGATCGCCGACCGCTGGCGGGTCATCGCCTACGTCAAATCCCTCGGCACCCGGTGATCGAGGCGCCGGACGCCTGCGACCTCTGCGGCCTGTCCCTTCGCGGACGGGCGGTCCCCGCCCGGATCGGCGGCCTGGACCTGAGCTTCTGCTGCACCGGTTGCCGGATGGTTTACACGACCCTGGCCGAGGCGGCCGGGGCTCCGGACCCGGCCCGGTTCCGGGAGACGGACCTCTTCCGCCAGTGCCAGGAAGCGGGGATCATCCCGCGATCCGAGGCCGACCTGGAATCCGCGACCGACCCGCCCCCTGATCATCCCCTTCCCGAGCCGATTCTCCCTCCATCCGATGACGGCCTTCGGGTCTCCCTGAAAGTCGGGGACATGTGGTGTCCGGCCTGCGCCTGGGTCATCGAGGCGGCCCTGAAAAAGTCGCCCGGCGTGATCCAGGCGGCCTGCCATTTTTCCACGGACCGGCTGGTCTGCGACTACGACCCCTTGCGGACCTCGCCGGACGCCATCCGCCGGACGGTGGAGCGGATGGGGTATTCGGCGGCCCCTCCCGGTGAAGACGACCGCCGGGCCCGGCGGCGGGAGCTGATCCGGCTGACCGTCTCGGCGGTCCTCACCATGAACCTCATGATGCTCTCCTTTGCCCTCTATTCCGGATTTTTCACCGAGCTATCGGCTGAATCGATCCGGAACCTCTCCTGGCCGATCTTTGTCCTGGCCACCGTCGTGCTACTCTATGGCGGCCGGCCGATCTTTCATCGAGCGGCGGCCGGGTTGACCTCCGGGGGATTTACCATGGAAACCCTCATCACCCTGGGCGCCGGCTCCGCCTACGGGTACAGCGTGGTGAATCTCCTGTCCGGCGGCATCCATCTCTATTTCGACACCGCCGCCATGCTGATCACTCTGGTGCTGCTCGGAAAGGCCCTGGAGGGACGGGCCCGGGCGGAAATCAGCGAGGGGCTGGAGAGCTTTTTTTCCCTTCGGCCGACCAAGGTCCGGATCATCCGGCCGGGATTTCCCGATGGCCGGTACGCCGCCGCCGATGCCCTTCAGCCGGGGGACCGGATCGCCGTGGCTCCGGGCGAGGTGGTTCCGGCGGACGGGACGATCGTTCAGGGCGCGGCTCTTGTGGACGAGTCCTCGCTGACCGGCGAAGCGGCCCCGGTCCGGATGACCGCCGGCGACCGGGTTCGGGCCGGGGTCGTCCCCCTGGACGGCCGGTTGGAGATCACGGCTGAGTCGGTCGGCGAGAGCTCGACCCTGGGGGAGATGATCGCCATCATGGAGCGGGCTTTGGCCGGCCGGAGTCATCTGGAGGGGATGGCCGACCGGGCCATGACCGCCTTTGTCCCCGCCGTCGTGGCCCTGGCCGTCGGAACCGGGGGGATCGGCCGGCTGGCCGGACTCTCTCTTGATGAGGCCGTGACCCGGGCGGTGACCGTCCTGGTGATCTCCTGCCCCTGCGCCCTGGGGATCGCGGTTCCCCTGACCCGGACCGCCGGAATCTGGCTGGCCGGCCGGATGGGGATTTTGGTCCGGGTTCCGGATGCCTTTGAGCGGGCCGGGGAGATCGACACGGTGGTCTTTGACAAGACCGGCACGTTGACCGAAGGAGTCTGGCGGCTGCTCGACATCCGAACGGCGGCGGGGTTTGATGCGGATACGCTTTTGGCCGCCGCCGCCGGACTGGAGGGGTCGGCCGACCATCCGGCGGCCCGCGCCATCCGGACCGAGGCCCGGAAGCGGGGGATCGACCCGGCGCCGGTGACCTCGGTTTCCGTCCTCGACGAGGGGATTTCAGGGGCCTTGCGGGGCCGCCCGGTCCGGATCGGGTCGGCGGACTTTGCCGGGGTCGGTGCCGAAGGCTTTGCGAATAATCCGGAATCAGGGCTTGAAACCCTCGCCTCGGCCGTTTATATGAGTGTGGACGGGTCGCCGGCCGGGGTCTTCCGGTTCGGCGATTCGATCCGACCAGGGGCCGTCGAGGCGCTGGCCGATCTCCGGTCCCGGGGCCTGTGGACGGCGGTGATTTCCGGGGACAGCCCGGCCGCCGCTGCCTACGTGGCCGAGAAGCTCGGGATTAACACCGTCGAGGGCGGCCTGCTCCCGGCGGACAAGGCCGACTGGATCGGCAAGGTTATAGCGGGCGGCCGCCGGGTGGCGGCCGTGGGCGATGGCGTCAACGACGCCCCGGCCCTGGCCCGGTCAAGCCTGGGAATGGCGGTTCATTCCGGGACCCGGCTGGGCCGGGAAGCGGCCGACCTGACCCTGATGCGGCCGGACCTCGGACTGGTAGCCGGGTTTTTCGATCTGTCCCGACGGATCAACCGGACGGTCCGGCAAAACCTGATCTTTACCTTTTGCTACAACGTCATCAGCATCCCGGTGGCCATGAGCGGCCTCCTGAACCCGCTGGTGGCGGTCTGCGCCATGCTGATGAGCAGCCTGAGCGTCATCGGCAACACGCTGCGCCTGACCCGACGGGCGGCGGGCGCCCCATAGGAGCTCAAACGAATGACCGAAAGTTTCGAAAACACGAACCGCCCCGTCCTGCTGCTGGTGGCCGGGGCCAAAGGGGCCATCGGGACGACCCTGGCGGCGGCGACGACGGCCGGAGAGTCATCTGCGACCGTGCCCTGGATTGCGCCCTACCTGACGACCACGCCCTGGCGTGGCTTTCCCGGATCAGGGCGTCCGGACGGGTTCCGGATGGCCGGCTGGGACCTCGCCGACGGCACCTTGGGCGAGGCCATGGCCCGGCATGGAGTTTTGCCCGAATCGGTGCGCCGGCAGGTAACGGCATCGGCCGAAGCCGGTGTCGTCATCCGGCGGCCGCCCACAGCGGGGCTTCTGACGGATCGGATCGACCGGTTGGCCGAGGAGATGGCCGAGGATTGCGACCGATACCCGGAGGCCTCTCCCGTTTTCATCAACCTTCTGCCGGCGGCCAACGGTGGATATCTGGGGGACTGTGCCGACGAGGCCGAGGTGATCCGTCGGGCGGACCCGGACCGGTTTCCTGACATCGCTTACGTCCTGGCGGCGATCCGGGCCGGAGTTCCGGTCGTCAACTTCACCCCCAACGCGGTGGATGTCCCGGCGGTGACCTCGGCGGCGGCGTCGGCCGGCGTCCCCATTGCCGGGCGGGACGGCAAGACCGGCCAGACCTACTTCAAAGTGGTGATCGCCTCGGCCCTGAAGGCCCGGGGACTCCGGGTGGATGGCTGGTACAGCCTCAATATTCTGGGCAACGCCGACGGGGCCAACCTCCGGGACCCGGCTTGTGCCCGGGAAAAGCTCGACAACAAGACCCGCCTCCTCGACGACATCCTCGGGTACCGGGTGGGCGAGGGCTACGACGCGCCCACCCACCAGGTCCGGATCGACTACTACCCGCCCCGGGGGGACGCCAAGGAGGCCTGGGACGTCATCGACTTCACCGGCCTGTTCGGCCTCCCCATGAGCCTCCGGGTTAATCTCCAGGGCCGGGACTCCATCCTGGCCGCGCCCATGATCCTCGACCTGGCCCGGTGGATGGCTCTGCTCAAGCATTCCGGCCGGTCCGGGCCGGTGCCCGAGCTGGGGTTTTTCTTCAAAAAGCCGGTGGGGCCCCAACCGCCCGTGACCTTCGCGGACCAGATCCGGAGCCTCGACCGCCTCAAAACCGACTGCATGAAAGGACCCGAGACCTCAAGATGATTTTCGGATACAGCACCAACGCCTTTGTGAAATTTTCGCTCATCGATTCCCTGGACCGGATCGCCCGGCTCGGCTTTGCCGGGGTCGAGATCATGGGAGACCGCCCCCACTTGTTCCCGAAGGACTATGACGACGCGGCCCTGTCCGAGGTGGCCGAGGCCCTATCCCGAAACGGCCTGGCGGTGACCAACATCAACTCGTTTACGCTGTTCGCGGTGGGGGACACCTATCTGCCATCCTGGATCGAAGCGGACCCGGCCCGGCGGGAGATCCGGATTCAACACACCCTGGACTGCCTCGAGGTCGCCAGGCGGCTGGGGTGCGGGAACATCTCGGTGCCGCCCGGCGGGCCTCTGGAAGCGGGACTTTCCCGGTCCGAGGCCCTTGCCCGGTTTCACGAAGGGCTTGACCGGGTGATTCCGACCGCCGAGGCGCTCGGGGTCCGGATTCTCATCGAGCCGGAGCCGGACCTCCTTATGGAGCGGACCGACGAGTTTCCGCCGTTTATCCGGGAGATTCGGTCAGAGATGGTGGGGCTTAACTTCGACATCGGCCACTTTTATTGCGCCGGCGAGGACCCGGCCGCCGCCTTCGAGACCCTCTTCGAGTGGGTGGGCCACGTCCACTTAGAGGACATCGCCCCTACCCGGGTCCACAACCACCTCATCGTGGGACTCGGGGCCATCGACTTTCCGTCGGTCTTTGACGCCATGCGGCGCCTGGGCTATAAAGGGGATATCAGCCTGGAGCTTTACCCGTACACCGACCGGCCCGAAGCCGCCGGGGCTGAGAGCCTGGAGCGCATCCGGCCCCTGATGGCCGAGGCGGGGTTGGAGATTCGATGAATGGAGGAGCTTGGAGGGACGTTATGATGCACGTCAACATCGACGAGGTCGAGCGGAACATTCAGGCATATCTCCAGCGTGCGGAGTCCGGAGAGGCTTTTGTCATCACCCGGAACGGAAAAGCCGTGCTGGAGCTCACCCGCTTCGGGCCAAAATCTCGGAAAAAGCGGCCGTTCGGACTTTGTAAAGGGGAGTTTCGAGTGCCGGACGATTTCGATGATCCCTTGCCGGATGCTATATTGTCGGACTTTGAAGGAAAATGAGACTTTTACTGGATACTTGCATTTTCCTTTGGCATATCAGCGGTGACCGTCGCCTGCCGGAATCCGTTCAGGACAAGATACAAGACCCTGAAAACATGGGGTTTTTAAGCATTGCAGCGTCGAGTATTTTCATATTATTGCGATTGC
>CAYNGG010000275.1:0-5796 GCA_964396575.1 uncultured Desulfobacteraceae bacterium
AGTCAAACGTTCCGTGGGGACGGCGGGACAATAGCGGGGAATTTATTCCCGTGCGGGGCTCTCCGGATCACACCGGAAACCCATCGGAACCTTGCCATCGAGGCGGCCGAGGAAGGGGTCAGCCTGAACCGCTACATCAACTATAAGCTGGTGGGGTGAGTCGTAGGGACAGGGTGGAACATCCAAATGAAAAGGGTTGCAGATGTTAATCTGCAACCCTTTATTTTTATTGAGTGCCGAGGGACAGAATCGAACTGCCGACACGGGGATTTTCAGTCCCCTGCTCTACCGACTGAGCTACCTCGGCGCAACCAAAACCGTCTTTTACCTCAAACCATCCGCCTCTGTCAAGCAGATTTTGTGGTCATGTCGCCGAAAAGGAATTGGACCAGTGCCGTCGCGGCGGCGGCGGCGGTTTCGGAGCGGAGAATCCGGGGCCCCAGGCTCGCGGGCCGGAATCCGGCGGCCGCCGCCCGGTCCGCCTCGGCGTCGGTGAAACCGCCTTCCGGGCCGATCAGCACTACGGCTGACGAGATCCCGGTCAACCCTTCCCTCAAGGCCAAGAGGTCCAGCGGCTCCCGGACCTTTTCCCAGAAGACCAGCTTCAGGGGGGCCGCCTCCGCCGCGTCGAGGACCCCGTCAAGGTCGGTCACCTCGCCGATCTCCGGAACCCGGGACCGGCCGCACTGCTTGACCGCCTCCCGGGCGATCTTCTCCCACCGGGCGATCCGTCCGGCCAGCCGCTTTCCGTCCGGGGCCGGCACCGATCGATCGGAGATAAACGGGAGCCACCGGGTTATCCCCAGCTCGGTGAGCGGGCGGATCAGGCCGTCCATCTTTTTGTCCTTGAGATAGCTCTGGGCCACGGTGACCGCCAGGGGGGACTCGGTTGCCGCGTTGGTCCGGTCGAGGACCGCCACCGTCACCCCGTCGGCCGAGACCGCCTCGATCCGCCCGTCATAGATTCCGCCGTCGCCGTCGATGAGCTGGACCGGATCGCCGGGGGTCATCCGGAGGACTTTCCGGATATGGGCCGCTTCGTCGCCCCGGATGCGGGCGGTCCGGCCGGGGGCCGCGCCGTCGGGCAGGTAGAAGCGTCGCACGACCGGCTACCGGTGCTCGTGAGGGTGGGAGCCGTGGGGGTGAGCGTGGACGTGCTGGTGGAGCCGGACCGTCCCGTTGGCCTGAATCCGACCGTTTTCAATGGCATAGACCGTGTCGGTCATCTCGAAGAGAAACTCCATCTCGTGGGAGATGAGGACATAGGCTATCCCGATCTCATTCAGGACCTCGGTCAGCCGGGCCCGGGTCCGGGTGTCGAGCCCGGTGGTGGGCTCGTCCAGGAGCAAAACCGACGGGGACATGGCCAGGACGGTGGCCAGGGAGATCATCCGCTTTTCCCCGCCAGACAGCCGATGGGTGATCCGGTCCTCGAACCCGGACAGGCCCAGGCGGTCCAGGGTCCGCCGGGCCGTCGCCTCAGCCTCATCCCGGTCCATGCCCATGTTGAGCGGCCCGAAGGCGACGTCCTCGAGGACGGTGGGGCAGAAGAGCTGATCGTCGGCATCCTGAAATAGGAGCCCCACCTTCCGGTAAACATCGGCGAAATCAGCCGGGCGGGAAAGGGTCTTGCCGAAGATGGAGACGGTGCCGGCTCGCGGGGTTTCCAACCCCATGATCACGTGAAACAGGGTGGTCTTCCCGGACCCGTTGGGCCCCAACAGGCCGATCCGCTCGCCGGGATAGACCGAGAAATCGACGCCGCTCAGGACATCGGGTCCGCCGGGGTACCGGAAGGTCACCCCGGACAGGGCTATAATCGGAGATCGGTTTTCCATTCGAGATATACAAGGCCGACCATGAGGGCCAGGCTCACCGCCGAGCCCACCCAGTCCATCCGGGTGGCTTCGAACCGGTGGAGGGAATGGAACCGGCCGGTAAATCCCCGACACCGCATGGCCTGATGGACCCGCTCGGCCCGGGCCGAGGCCAGGACGAAGAGCATCCCCAGCAGGTAGGCATAGGTCCGGTAAGTGTGGATGTTGGTTTTGGGACGAAAGCCGCGGACCCGGGCGGCCCGGACCAAACGCCGGTACTCCGCTTCGATGACGAAAATGTACCGGTAGGTCATCAGCATCAGATGGACCAGCTTGTCCGGAGCCCGGAGCCGGTGGAGGCAGTGGCCCAGGGTGGCCAGATTCATGGTGGCCACCCAGGCGGTCAGGGCCAGGAGAATGGCGTTGGACTTGAGGGTGATCCGGGCGCAGAGAAGAATTCCCGGACGAGTGAAGGTCAGCGGCCCCCACCGGGCGGCGGCCGGGCCTTCGTGGGTGAGGGGCAAGACCAGCCAGAGGAGGACCAGGAAAATCCAGAGCGGGACCAGCCGCCGGATGGTCGCCCGCAACGGAAGTCGGGCCAGCAGGACGAGGCCGATGGCGAGGATCAGGGCCGCCGTCAGGGTTGCCCATCCCTCGGCCAGGGCCACGAGGATCGAAAAGGCGGTGGCCAGGAGGACCCGGGCCCGGGGGTCCATCCGGTGGACCGGCGAGCTCCCCACCGCGAAGGATTCATCCAGCATCGCGGTCCCGCCGTTTCCGGGCGCTGACGTAGAGAGCGACTCCGGCCAGGCCGAAGATGTAGCCGATGCCGCCGAAGATCTCCGAGACGCCCGGGCCCCGGTTTCTCAGCTCGCCGACCATCTTCATCAGGGGGGCGAGCTTCCGGTCCATGGCCCGAGCCACCGCCGCCTCGATGGCTTCGGCGGAGATTTCCACTTCGCCCGACTGAGTAGAGGCGGCCCCGGATGCCGCTCCCTCGGGCGGAGGAGATGCCTCGGGCTCGACCGACCCGGCGCTGGCCGTCGAATCATCCGCCGGAGCGGCGCCGAGCTCGTCGGCCCGGACGGTCCATTCCCCCTGATGGCCCATGCCGGCGGAGACGGTCACCGTCAGGTCGGTCCGCTCGGGGACCTTGAAGGAAAAGGCCCCGGATGTATCCGTGGTGCCGGTGACCGCGACCGTCCCGTCGGGAGTGGTGACGGTCACTTCGCCCCCCTGGACCGGGTTCCCGCTGCCGAACTGGCTTTCCACGTGGACGGTCTCCCCATCGACCCAGGCAAAGACCGTGAGCCGATGGGCATCCGCCGGTCCGGCGAGGGCCAGAAACAGGGCGGCGGCCATCCAAAGGGGGGCAAATCTCCAATTGACGATCTGAGGAAAAGCGCTTAATCGCATAATCTGAAATCCAATGAGGCGCGGCGGGTAATGGATCGCCGGCGCCCGGTCAGGCGTTATTGGCATCCGCGCCGGGGAGCAATCCGGGCTGGACCTTCCGCAGAAAGGCCACGCAGAAGGCGGTGATGAACCCTTCGATGACCAGCACCGGCAGGTTGGCCACCACCACCGCCGCTGCGATCTCGAAAAAGCTCTCCGCCGTGGCGGTCAGGGCCAGGCCCACCACCAGGGATGCCAGGAACACGGCCAGCCCCCCGCAGGCAAACGCCGCCGGCACCGCTGTCCGAGCCGGGCGGTCCGGCCGGACCCACGGGGCGAACAGGCCGTAACAGATCACCGCCGGGAGGGCCATGATCAGGGTATTGACCCCGAGGGTGGTGATGCCGCCGAACTGGAAAAGGACCCCCTGGAGCAGAAGGGCCACCAGGATGGCCGGGAAGGCGGCCCACCCCAGAAGGAGCCCCACCAGGCCGTTTAAGATCAGGTGCGCGCTGGATGGCCCCACCGGGACGTGGACCAGGGATGCCACGAAAAAGGCGGCTGACAGGACCGCTGCCTGGGGAATCCGGTCGTAGTCCAGCCGCTTGAGGCCCACGGCGGTCCCGGCCGCGGCCAGGGCCGCGCCCGAAAGCAGGACCGGCCCGGAAAGTACGCCTTCGGCAATGTGCATGGATTCGCTCCCTTACCGGATCAGTCGGCCGTCCAGTTTTGGAACCGGACCCAGAGGACCGCGCCCAGCTCGACCTCTTTCTGATCGCCATCATGGGGCAGAGTGAAGTCGGCGCTATTCAACGCGGAAAACCCCCACCAGCCGGAACGGGGCGCCGCGTAGGTGAAGACCCCGTCGGCGTCGGCCTTGATCGTCTGGGTAATCATGTAGTCGGTGGGCGCCTTTGACCGGCCGTCCTCGTTGTAGTATTCCACCTCGACTTCGGCGTAAGGCACGGCCTTGCCATCGACCTTGACGATCCCCTGAAAGACGTTGCCGGCGTAAAGGCCGAAAGGTCTGGCCAGGGGGACGATCTCGGTCTTGAGGCCGATCTCGGCGTCCCATCCGCTGTCATCGCCATAGGCGGCCACCACCGTTTTGGTGTAGTGGACGATGAAAAGGTCCTCGGCCGGCTCCCAGTAAGGCTGGGGCGTCATGGCGAAGATGTAGGCGCCGGGGCGCTTGGGCCGGTAGTCAGCGGTCCAGGCGGGCTGGTCCATCACCTTTGTCGGTTTCAGGGCGCCGCCGAGGTCCTCGGTGGTCCCGTTGCCGGTCACGGTGAAGGCTTCCGGCCGGACCAGCTCCATGCCGATCCGCTCAAAGGGATGAGAGAACGAGAGCGTCAGGGTAATGGTGCGCTCGTCTTCGGGCATAACCATGCTGTCTGACGGGATGACCATGCCGTAATGGGCCGCGGCCGGACCGGCGAGCAGCAGGCAGGCAACGACGATCAGGGATGTCAAAAATCGGGTATTCATGGGTTGACCTCCTTCGGTGGACACAAAAAAGCCACGAGTGCATCCGGATCTTCGTGATCCCGCTGGCCTTCGTGGCAATCGGTTGAAATTCATGCAACAGGGACGCTGGGGGGCTTCTGCCCGCCGGTTATCAAGATTTTCTACACCAAAACCCGCCCGGCGTCAACTGCGGTTTTCAGGATCAGGAATCCGGACCGTGGCGGTGGTGCCGACGCCCTCCGTGGAAAAAGCCCGGGAAGATCCGGGCATGAGCCGTTTCCCCGGATTCCGGAAAAGGGCTTGACAGTATCCAGGATTTGGCAGTATCTTACTTGTTTTAAACGTAAACGGGCATCCATCCCACTTAATCCAAAGGAGCATCATTCATGAACGGAAAATACGCCATTCTTGTGACTCTCACCGCGCTTCTGCTGCTATCGGCCGGCGGAGCCGGGCTCGCGGCCGAAACAACGGGCGACCCGCCCCTGCCGGTGGCCGTCGAGGCCAAATTCGAGTTTCCGCCGGTGGTGGAAGGCACGGAGATCGTCCACGATTTCACCATCCGGAACACGGGCGGATCGGAGCTGACCATCGAAAAGATCCGGACCGGGTGAGGCTGCACGGCGGCCTCTTACACGAGGCAGATCCCTCCCGGCGGCGAGGGAACAGTCAAAGTCAAGGTCAACACCAACGGCTACGGCGGACGGATCTTAAAGCAGGGGATCACCGTCCAAACCAACGCCCCCGAGAAACCCCGGCTCCAGTTGACGGTTTTCGGCCAAGTGGAGCGCTTTGCCCGGATCGATCCCCGGCGGATTCGACTTAATGGTCCGGCGGGCCGGCCCCTGGCTCAGCGGGTAACCATCATCCCCGAGGAGAAGTACTCGTTTAAGATCACCGGGACCCGGCTGAGCCAGGAGGGGAACATCAAGGTGGCGGTCGAGCCGAAGACGGACGGCGATCGGCCCGCTTACGTGGTCACCATCGAGAACCTGAAGGAGCAGAAGGGGCGTTATTTCACCACCGTCTATCTCGAGACCGACTCCGAGGTCAAGCCGGAGATCCGGCTGCCGGTTTACGGCAACATCTTCGAAAATGTTCTCAAAGGGGATGACGA
>CAYNGG010000276.1:0-5779 GCA_964396575.1 uncultured Desulfobacteraceae bacterium
GACCCGGCAAATCCCCCTTGATTCTCTTCCCGGTAACCGGCATAATGAGAAAAACCATGGATTTTCAGGCCTCGCGGTGGAGGTCCTGAGACCGGAAAGGAGGGCGATCCCCATGGAAGCAGCGGAACAAAAATTGACAATGGCGGCCTACTTCGAGCTGGAGGCGGCATCGGAGACCAAACACGAGTACCACCACGGCGAGATCTTCGACATGACCGGGGCTTCCGCCCGGCATAACCTGATCGCGTCGAACCTGATCACCCTGTTGAACAACGCCCTCGGCAAAACGAGCTGCTTTGTGTACGTCGGGGATATGAAGGTCGAGGTCGATCCCGGCGAGCACTACACCTACCCGGATGTGAGCGTGGTTTGCGGGGAGGTGGCCTTTGCCGGGGGCCGGGACGATGTGATCGTCAACCCGGTGGTCATCGTCGAGGTCCTGTCGCGTTCGACGGCGGACTATGACCGGGGCTCGAAGTTCAAGGCCTATCGGAAGCTGGCCGGCCTCCGCGACTATCTCCTGGTGGATCAGTACCGCGTGTCGGTGGAACATTTTTCCACCGACGGCGGCGGGACGTGGCGCCTGGCGGAATATGAAAACCGGTCGGATCGAGTGATAATCCATTCAGTGGGAGTTGATCTCTCCCTGGCGGAGATCTATCACCGGATCAATGATCAAGCAGAGGACGCGGGAGGTTTGGTCTGATGGAAGCCATGGAGCAGCGGCTTTCGTCGGCGGCCTACTTCGAGCTGGAGGCGGCATCGGAGACCAAACACGAGTACCACCACGGCGAGATCTTCGACATGACCGGGGCTTCCGCCCGGCATAACCTGATCGCGTCGAACCTGATCACCCTGTTGAACAACGCCCTCGGCAAAACGAGCTGCTTTGTGTACGTCGGGGATATGAAGGTCGAGGTCGATCCCGGCGAGCACTACACCTACCCGGATGTGAGCGTGGTTTGCGGGGAGGTGGCCTTTGCCGGGGGCCGGGACGATGTGATCGTCAACCCGGTGGTCATCGTCGAGGTCCTGTCGCGTTCGACGGCGGACTATGACCGGGGCTCGAAGTTCAAGGCCTATCGGAAGCTGGCCGGCCTCCGCGACTATCTCCTGGTGGATCAGTACCGCGTGTCGGTGGAACATTTTTCCACCGACGGCGGCGGGACGTGGCGCCTGGCGGAATATGAAGACCGGTCGGATCGAGTGACCATCTATTCAGTGGGAGTTGAGCTCACCCTGGCGGAGATCTATCACCGGATCGACATCGAGGACGAGAAGGGGCGTGTCCGTCGGCCCGACCCTTCATGACATTCAACCTGAAAGGAGGCTGTTTTGCCGAATTTTCTGTTTGTGCTGAGCAAGGACGATAACGAGGCGGCGACCCGGTGTTTTCAATTTGCCAAGATCGCCCATTCCAAGGGGCATCATGTGGACATCTTCTTCATTGACTCCGGGGTGATGTGGGCCAACCGGGACCGGGATCTGACCCTCAAAACGGCTACCGGCGACTGCCCCAACGACTATCTGCCCTACCTGGTGGAAAAGGAGGTGGCGATCGGTATCTGCACGCCGTGCGCCAACAACCGGAACCTCGACGAGGCCAATTTTTTCACCAACATGAAGCTCGACGGCGGACCTCACTTGATCGACATGGCCGCTGAGGCCAAGGTCTTCAATTTTTAGCGCAACCGTTTGTCTGACCCGGCGGGGGACGGCTCCCCCGCCGGCTTTTGCGGGGCAAGGGAAATGGGGCTGACGGATGAGGAGATCGGCGCGGTCCAGGCGGTGGTGATATCGGTGTCGGCGGGTCGGATTCGCGCTCAGCTCCGGGATGCGACAGGTCATTGATGGCGCCGGCACCGGGTAAAATGGGTTGGCGAACGGCGCCGGATGGTGTAAACATAACGGTTGAGTGACAAGAAGCGGCTTGACGGACTGAACCCTTAGCGGAGCATAAAGGAGGCTTAGATGGCGGTCATCACGATATCAAGACAATTCGGCGCCGGCGGAAAGACCCTGGCCCAGAACGTGGCGGATCGGCTTGGCTACAAGATCGCCCACGAGGAGATCATCGAGAAGGTGGCCGAGAAGGCCAAGGTTTCGGCCGACTCGCTGCGGTCGTTCGAAACCGAGGCCCGGACCCTGCTCCAGCGGGCGTCGAGCCTGCTGACCCCCAACCGGTTCATCGACCACGTGCTCGACCCCCGGCGGAACTACATGGACGGCGACCTCTACATCGACCTCCTCCGGAAGATCATCCCGGAGATCGCCGACGAGGGGAACATCGTGATCCTCGGCCGGGGCTCACAGTTTATCCTCATGGGCCGGCCGGACACGATTCACGTCCTGCTGGTGGCAAACCGGGAGGACCGGATCCGTTTCATGCAGGAGCAGTACGGCCTCACCGAGAGCCTGGCCCGGGATGCCGTCCGGAAGCAGGGCCGGCGGCGGGAGCACCTCATGAGGCTCTTCGGCCATGGCGACTACGACCAGCCAATCTACTACGACCTGGTCATCAATCTCTCCAAGGTCAGCATCGACGCGGCCGTGGAGCTTGTTTCCGAGTCGGCTTCCCCAATGGCCAAGGCCTCTTAGACGGAAAACCATACCATCCGGCCCGAACGCGGCCGACGGGCGGCCCTGGACCGCCGAAAGGAGGCGGAGGATGACGGATATCGTTCAGCACGTGAAAGACAAGGACCCCAACGAACGGGAGTTTCACCAGGCGGTCGGGGAAGTGATGGATTCGGTGACGCAGGTCCTCGACCAGCACCCAGAATTCCGCCCATCCAGAATTCTGGAGCGCCTGGTGGAGCCGGACCGGGTGATCATGTTCCGGGTTCCGTGGCTGGATGACGCGGGGGAAGCTCAGGTGAACCGGGGGTTCCGGGTGGAGATGAACAGCTCCCTGGGACCATACAAAGGCGGGCTCCGGTTCCACCCGTCGGTGAACCTGGGGATTCTGAAGTTTCTGGCCTTTGAGCAGGTCTTTAAAAACGCCCTGACCACCTTGCCGATGGGCGGCGGGAAAGGCGGCTCCGACTTCGACCCCAAGGGGAAGTCGGACAACGAGGTCATGCGGTTCTGCCAGAGCTTCATGAGCGAGCTTTACCGCCATATCGGCCCTAACACCGACGTCCCGGCCGGAGACATCGGCGTGGGGGCTCGCGAGATCGGCTACCTCTTCGGGATGTACAAAAAGCTCGCCAACGAGTTCACCGGGGTCCTCACCGGCAAGAGCATCAACTGGGGCGGGAGCCTGATGCGGCCCGAAGCCACGGGATACGGCTCGGTTTACTTCGCCGCTGAAATGCTGGCGACCCAGCAAAAGACCCTCGAGAACAAGGTCTGCCTGGTCTCCGGGTCCGGGAACGTCGCCCAGTTCACGGCCGAAAAGCTCATCGACGAGGGCGCCCGGGTGGTGACCCTGTCCGACTCCACCGGCTACATCCATGACGAGACCGGGATCGACCGGGACAAGCTCAAGTACGTCAAGGTCCTCAAAAACATCCGGCGAGGGCGGATCAAGGAGTACGCGGACAAATACCCCGACGCGGTCTATACCCCGTTTGACGCCGGGCTCGATCACAATCCCCTCTGGAGCCATCGGGCCGACTGCGCCTTTCCCAGCGCCACCCAGAACGAGGTCAACGGCAAGGACGCCGAGAATATGGTCAAAAACGGCGTCATCCTCGTCTCCGAAGGGGCGAACATGCCCACCACCCCCGACGGGGTCCATATCTTCCTCGACAGCCATATCCTCTATGGCCCGGGAAAGGCGGCCAATGCCGGGGGCGTCTCGGTGTCGGGCCTGGAGATGACTCAGAACAGCATGCGGCTGTCCTGGACCCGCGAGGAAGTGGACGACCGGCTCCGGCTCATCATGAAGTCGATTCACCAGACCTGCATCGACGCGGCGGAGCAGTACGGGCGGCCCGGCAACTATGTGGACGGGGCCAACATCGCCGGCTTTTTGAAGGTGGTCAACGCCATGCTCGACCACGGCGTGGTCTGACCCGATGGGCGGAGGGGGCTTCCGGCCCCCTCTCCCCGCCTGGCCGGCCCGGCGGCTCAGACGACGGTGTAGTTGGGTCCGTCCCCGCCCTCGGGCGGGGTCCAGGTGATGTTGTTAAAGGGATCCTTGACGTCGCAGGTCTTACAGTGGAGGCAGTTTGAGGGGTTGAGCCTGAGCCGGGGCGTCCCGTCCGCCGTCTCCGTTTCCAGCTCGTAAACCCCGCCGGGGCAGAACCGGGTGCAGGGGCAGCCGTAGCGGGGATAGCAGCGGGTGACGCAGAGCTCGGGGTCGTGGATGACCAGGTGGGGGGGCTGATCCTCACGGTGCTGGGTCTTGGAGCGGTAAACGCTGGTGAGGCGGTCGAGGTAAAGCTCGCCGTCGAGGCGCTTCCGGTCTAAACGCTCCCGTTCCCGGTCCCGGACAAGCGGGGACATTTTCCGCACGTTCGGCCAGGTGCGCATCGGGTCATGGAGCCCCCGCCCGCCGGAAATCTGTTGAAGTCCCAGATGAATCCACTTGGCCAAACCCTTCCGGTCCAGGGCCGCTGAAAAATTCCGCCCCGCCACGATCTCCCCCCACTCGGGGGCGGCCGCCAGGCGCTCGGGATAGCGGCCCAGGGTCCGGGCCGTGAAATCCGACGCCGACAGCCCGTCAATGATCGCGTCAGCGGCGAGCATCCCCGACCGGATGGCCAGATGAATTCCCTTGAGGCCCGGGACGTTCTGCAATTCCGCGGCCCCGCCGATGATCATGGCCCCGTCCACGGCCAGTGAGGGCATGGTGTATTGGCCGCCGGTGCTCACGATCCGGGCTCCCGACTCCACCACCCGGCCGCCCCGGATGATCCCGGCTACCAGGGGATGATCCTTGAATTTGAGCAATTCCTCGTAGATGTCCAGGCTTGGATCGTCGTAACTGAGCCCCACCAGCAGCCCCAGCGCCACCCGATGGTCCCCCATTTCGTAGATGAACCCCCCGCCGGGGATGTCCAACCCGAGAGGATATCCGAGGGTGTGGATCACGTTGACCGGATCGGTGCTCAGCCCCCGGCCCCTGGGCAGGGCGATCACCTCCTTGAGCCCGGTCTCGTAAACGGGGGGCTTCCGGCCATCGTCAATCCGGAGCCGGTCGGTCAGCGACCGGGTGAGGTTCCCCCTCGCCCCCTCGCCGAAGACGGTCACCTTCGCCATGAGATCAATTCCCGGCTCGAAGTTGGACCGGGGCGCGCCGGACTTGTCCAGGCCCTTGTCGTCGGTCCGGACGCCGGCCACGGTCCGCTGGTCAGAAGCATAGAGGATCTCCTTGCCGGCAAAGCCGGGAAAGAGGTTGATGCCCATCTCCTCGGCGATTTCAGCCAGCCACCGGGTCAGCCGGGAGAGGCTGACCACATGGAACCCCGTGTTGTGCATGGCCGGCGGAATATACGGAATCCGCTGGCGCCCCGTCCGGGTGAGATGGTAAAAGGCATCGCCGCGGACCCGGGCCTCCAGAGGATAATCCCGGTCTTTGTAGTCGGGGATCAGGTCGGCTAAGGGGCCGGGGTTCATGACCGCGCCGGACAGGGCGTGAGCCCCGAATTCGGCCCCCTTTTCGATGACGGCCACCTCCGGGGAGAGGCCCTCTCCTTCGGCCCGTTGCATCAGCCGGATGGCCCCGGCCAAACTCGCCGGGCCGCCGCCGACAAACAGCACATCAAATTCGATCGATTCTCGTTCAACGGTCATATCTTTCGCCTTTCCTTGCGCGTTCCGGTGAGCGGGC
>CAYNGG010000277.1:0-5768 GCA_964396575.1 uncultured Desulfobacteraceae bacterium
CGCCGGGGCCGAGCCGGGCGCGGCGAGGCCGTCGGGATGCCATTGACTTTTCTCGATGATTGTGAAATGTTAAAGCCCATTTTTGACGCTGGAGCGTCATAATGGATTGACTTTTGCTAAATAAGGACTGGGGAGAACCGCGTATGACACATTACAGACATCCCGCTCACCCCGACATCACTCCCGAAATGTGGCGCCGGGTCGATGAAATCATCGAATCCCACCGGGACACCCCCGGCACGGTGATCGCCACCCTGCGTGAATGTCAGGACGTTGTCGGCTACCTGCCGGTGCCGCTGATGGACTACATCGCCTTCGGGATGAACATCCCGCCCAGTGATGTCTTCGGGGTCGCTTCCTTTTACGCCCTGTTTTCCATGGAGCCCAAGGGCCGGCACACCATCAAGGTCTGCATGGGCACGGCCTGCTACGTTAAGGGCATTAAAGAGGTGATGGGCCGAATCGAAAACGCCTTTGACATGAAGGGAGGGGGGACGACGACGGACCGGCGGTTTTCCCTGGAGGCGGTCCGCTGCCTGGGCGCCTGTGGACTGGCGCCGGTGATGGTGGTCGATGGGACTACCTACGGCGACGTCAAGGCGGACCGGGTGCTCCATCTTTTGGAACAATACGAATGACCCATAACCGCCCGGGGATGTCGGCCATGGCGCGGGGAGCCGGGCTCGACCGGGGCCCGGCCGCCGGCGGAGATGGGCGGCTGGAGCCATTCCTTATGGCGGGTGCCCGGTATGGCCCGCCGGACGGGGGAAACAGATGAAGCTCTATGAGATCCGGGACATCTTAAAGGCGGAGGTCCTCGCCGGGACGGACCAATTGGATCGAACCGTCCTCGGCGGCGGTGCCGCCGACCTGATGGACGATATTCTGTTGGCGGTGGCCAAGGGGTCCGTGCTCCTGACGGGCGTGACCACCGACCAGTTGATCCGGACGGCCAGGATCGCCGAAGTCGGAGCGCTGGTCTTTGTCCGGGGCAAGCGTCCGGGTGAGGACCTTCTCGAATTGGCCCGGTCGTTTGATCTGCCCGTCCTGCGAACGACGGATTCCCTCTTTGTCGCCAGCGGGCGGCTCTACATGAACGGATTGAGAGGACTCGACGGGTCCTGGTAACGCCGGAGCGATCGCATCGGAGGAGAAACAATTATGGGAAAGTTGACCCTGGAGGATCTGAAACGTCGCAAGGAAACCATCGCGCGGAAAGCCGAGTCCCATCCGGTGACCCGGCTGTTGATCTGCGGCGGGACGGGCTGTCATGCCACTGGGAGCATTGCCGTTAAGGATGCTCTGGAAGCGGAGATCCGGAATGCCGGTATCGCGGATCAGTGCGAGGTGATCGAAACCGGCTGTAACGGGTTCTGCGCCATGGGCCCGATCCTGGTGGTCCACCCGGAAGGGATTTTCTATCAGAAACTGACGACCGAGGGGGTGGCCCAGGTTGTCCAGGAGCACCTCGTGGATGGCAAGCCCTGCGAGAAGTTCCTCTACAAAGACCCCACCAGCAAAAAACGGATCCCCCATCAGGACGACATCCCCTTCTTCGGCCACCAAATGCCCCGGGTGCTCCGAAACAAGGGGCTCATCAACCCCGAATCCATTGACGACTACATCGTCCGGGACGGCTATCTGGGCGTGGCCAAGGCCCTTTTGGAGATGTCGCCCGAAGATATTATTGACGAGGTGAAGCGCTCCGGACTCCGGGGCCGGGGCGGGGCCGGCTTTCCCGCCGGGGTCAAGTGGGATTTCGCCAGCAAGGCCGAAGGCGATGTCAAATACGTCCTCTGCAACGCCGACGAGGGCGATCCCGGAGCCTTCATGGACCGGAGTGTTCTCGAAGCCGACCCTCACGCGGTCGTCGAGGGGATGATCATTGCCGCTAAGGCCATCAACGCTCACCAGGGCTATGTTTACGCCCGGACCGAATACCCGCTGGCCATCCGCCGCCTTCAGATCGCCATCGACGCGGCTAAGGAGCTCGGCCTCATGGGCCAGGACATCCTCGGCTCCGGCTTCGACTTCGACGTGGAAATCTACCAGGGGGCCGGGGCCTTTGTCTGCGGCGAAGAGACCGCCCTGATGCGCTCCATCGAGGGAAAGCGCGGGATGCCGCGGCCCCGGCCGCCATTTCCGGCTCACAAGGGACTCTGGGAAAAGCCCACCATCCTGAACAACGTCGAGACCCTCGCCAACGTCGGCCAGATCATCGTCAACGGAGGGGACTGGTATGCCTCGGTGGGCACCGAAAAGAGCAAGGGGACCAAGGTCTTCGCCATCTCCGGCGACGTCAACAACATCGGGCTGGTGGAGGTCCCCATGGGCACCCCGCTGTCAACCCTCATCTACGACGTCGGCGGCGGCATCCCCGGGAAAAAGAAGTTCAAGGCGGTCCAGCTTGGAGGCCCCTCGGGCGGGTGTATCCCCGAGGCCTACCTCGACACGCCGGTGGATTATGAGGAGATCACCAAGGTGGGGGCCATCATGGGATCGGGCGGGGTCATCGTCATGGACGAGGACACCTGCATGGTGGACATGGCCCGGTTTTTCATGGACTTCATCCAGGACGAGTCCTGCGGGAAGTGTACCCCCTGCCGTGAGGGGACCCGACGGTTTCTCGATATCCTCGACAAGATCTGCAACGGCGAGGGCGAGGCCGGCGACATCGAGGCTCTCGAGGAGCTTTCCCACGTGATTCAGGACACCGCGCTCTGCGGCCTGGGACAGACCGCGCCCAACCCGGTGCTTTCCACGCTCCGGTATTTCCGGGACGAATACGAGGCCCATGTCTTTGAAAAACGTTGCCCGGCCAAGCGCTGCGCCGCGCTGTTGAAATTCGAGGTGGACCCGGAGAAATGTACCGGGTGCGGGATGTGCTTCCGGGCCTGTCCGGTGGAGGCGATCATCTGGAAAAAGAAGGAGACCGCCCGGATCGACAAGGACAAGTGCATCCAGTGCCTCACCTGTATCGACAAATGTAAATTCGACGCCATCTACTGATATATCGGAGGAACCATGATCGAAGCCATACTCATGCTGGGTGGACTGGGAATCGTCGTGGGGTCGGGGCTGGCCCTGGCATCCAAGGTCTTCTACGTCTATGTCGACCCCAAGGTGCTGGAGGTGGAGTCGGTTCTGCCCGGGGCCAACTGCGGCGGCTGCGGCCTTCCCGGCTGCGGGGCCAACGCCGAAGCCATCGTGGCCGGGAAGGCCTCCCCCAACTCCTGCGTGGCCGCCGGGCCGGAGGTGGCCGAAGCCATCGCCGCGGCCCTCGGGGTCACCATCGAGGCCAAGGAGCCCGACGTGGCCCGCCCGGGCTGCTACTTCGGGGTGGGAGACGCCGACGTTAAGTTCATTTACGACGGGGTGTCCGACTGCCGGGCGGCCGCCGCCTTGAGCGGCGGGATGAAGGTCTGCAACATCGGCTGCCTCGGGCTCGGCTCCTGCGTCCAGGCCTGTCCCTTTGACGCCCTGTCCATGGGGCCTGACGGCCTGCCGGTGGTGGACGAGGTCAAATGCACCGGGTGCGGCACCTGCGAGCGGGTCTGCCCCAAGCACATCATCACCCTCTCATCCGTGACCCGCCGGATTCTCCGGGAGTACACGGTCGATCAATGCACCACGCCCTGTCAGCGGCGCTGCCCCGCCGGGATCGATATCCGGGAGTACATCCGGGAGATCAGCCGGGGCGACTACATTCGGAGCGTTCAGGTCATCAAGGAGCGGAACCCCTTCCCCACCGTCATCGGCCGGATCTGCCCCCGGCCCTGCGAGGAGGACTGTCGGCGGGGGATGGTCGATGAGCCGGTGGCCATCAACTACCTCAAGCGCTTCGTGGCCGACTTCGAGCGGGAAGGGGGCGAGCGGATTCTGCCTTACAAAGCCCCGGCCACCGGCCGGAAAGTGGCCGTGGTGGGCGGCGGGGTCCAGGGCCTCTCGGTGGCCTTCTTTTCAGCCCGCCTGGGCCATGGCGCGGTCGTTTACGAAGCCACCGACCGGCTCGGCGGCCTCCTTCGGACCGCCATCGCCCGGGAACGCCTTCCCGGCGAGATTCTCGACTGGGACATCGACGGCATTCTCGAAATGGGCGTCGAAGCCCGCACCGGTCAAACCCTGGGGGTCGATTTCACCCTGGCCTCACTGCTGGCCGAGGGCCATGAGGCGGTCTTCCTCGCCTCGGGCGGCTGGGACAGCCGGTTGACCCGGATGAGCGGTGACGAAATCCAGGAGACGATTCCGGGGACCTACCTTCTCATCGACCTGATCAAGTCCGACTCCGCCCGGCACAACCGCCTGGACATCCACACCAACGTGGTCATCGACGGCGGCGGCAAGCTCGGCCTCCAGGCCGCCCGGATCTGCGCGGACCTCGGGTCCCAGGGGGTCACCGTCCTCTTCCGGGAAGGAGAGGATGCCCTCATCGATACCGATGAAGCTCGGGAGATGGTTGCCGACCTGGAAGCCGACGGGGTCCGGATCATCCATGGCGCCGATGTGACCGCTTTTTACGGCGAAGGGGACCGGCTGACAACGGTCGAGTACCTCGATATCGGCAGTGGTGAGCACCGGGCGGTCCCGGCGGAAAATCTGTTCATCGCCGCCGGCCGGCTGCCGGAGCTGATCTTCGTCGAGGACAAGCCCGAAGATACGCCGGGCGACGAAGGGGCTGAAGCGGCCGAATCGGTGGCCGCGGCGGCTGAAGCTCCGCTCCGCTGGAAGGCCATTGCCCCCTACAAACCGCCGGAGTGCGCCGATGCCGAGGGCCTCCTGTCCGAGGGCAACGCCCTGACCGATTTCAGCGCCGCCATCCGGGCCATCGGCGCGGGGCGACGGGCCGCGGCTTCGGTCCATGAGCTGATGTACGGGATCTCGCTGGCACTGCCTGATACCGTCGTCCGGAGTGAAAAAGTCCTCCAGGATGTCGATCACGTCGAGCGGGTGGAGACCGATCCCCGGCGGATCATGCCGCTATGTACCCGGCCGGACTGTCGGGAGGTCGAGCTGGGATTCGACGAGGCGACCGCCCAGGCCGAGGCCAACCGCTGCCTCCAATGCGGCCTGGTCTGCTACGAACGGTCCGAGACGGCTCCGGCTGACGGGGCCACGGGCCATACCCTTGAAAACACGGCGGGTCTTCGGACCTCATCGGCCGCCTGATGCCGAGGGGGCGGCGGGTCAATCCGCGCCGCCCCGCCAATTCAAAGAGGAACCATCACGTGATTACGGAACACGGCGTCGTCATCCGGGCCAACGCTGCCACCGCCTATGTGCGGACCATTCGGACCAGCGCCTGCGAGCACTGCACGTCCAAGTCAACCTGCGAAACCCTGGGCGGGGGCCAGGAGATGGAGGTCGAAGCCATCAACCTCGCCGGAGCCCGGGAAGGCGACCGGGTGGTCCTCAGCTTCCGCTCCGGCGCCCTGTTCCAGCTCTCCTTCCTCCTCTACATCTTCCCCGTCATGGCCATGATCGCCGGCGCGGTCATTGGCCAGACCCACGGGCCCCGGTACGGCATGGACGAAACGACCGCCGCGGTCGTCGGCTGTTTCATGGCATTCGGCCTGGCCTTCGGGATCATCCGGCTGGTGGGTAGTCGCCTCAGCGGAGATAACCGGTATCGCGCCAAGGTGATCCGGATCAGCCGCCTGCCCCTCTACCCTGAAGCCGAAGAGACCTCCGACGGGGCGGATGGGGAACAGCCGTCGGCCTCCGCCGATGAAAAGGCCGGCGGCGGCGCCTGACGCATACCCTTCAGCCGC
>CAYNGG010000278.1:0-5764 GCA_964396575.1 uncultured Desulfobacteraceae bacterium
AAAATCTAAAATCTAAAATCCAACCCCCCTCAGCCACCGGAGATACCGTTCCACCCAGCGGAGAGCCCCTTCGGGGGCGTGGGCCTTTTTCCAGACCCCGGCGGCGGCCTTGTTGGCTTCGGCCAGGGTGGGGTAGATGTGGATGGTGCCGAGGATCTTGTTGAGCCCGACCTTTTGCTTCATGGCCAGGACATATTCGGCGATGATGTCGCCGGCGTGGTGCCCGACGATGGTCACCCCGATGATCCGGTCGGTCCCCGGCTGGGTGAGGATTTTCACGATCCCCCGGTCCTCGCTCTCGGCAATGGCCCGGTCGAGGTCGTCGATCCCGTAGGTCGTGACCTCATAGTCGATCCCCCCTTCGGCGGCTTCCAGCTCGTTGAGCCCCACCCGGGCCACTTCGGGGTCGGTGAAGGTGGTCCAGGGGATGACCCGGTAATCGACCTTGAACCGCTTGAGCCCGCCGAAGAGGGCGTTGACCGTGGCAAACCAGGCCTGATGAGAGGCGGTGTGGGTGAACTGGTAGGGTCCGGCCACGTCCCCGGCGCAGTAGATCGTCGGGATGGTCGTCTGGAGGTACTCGTTTGTTTCCGGCGTGCCCCGGCCGCCGATCCTCACTCCCACCGATTCCAGGCCAAATCCCCGGGTGTTCGGGGCCCGGCCCACGGCCACGAGGATCTCGTCGAAGCCGATCCGGACCTTTTCGCCGTCGTGGTCACAGATCAGGGTCTTTTCCCCGTTTTCGACCACCACCGCCTCCGCCCGGTGGCCGGTGAGGACCCGGATGCCTTCGGCCTCAAAGGTCTCCCGGACGGTCTCAGCCACTTCGGAGTCTTCCCGGCCGAGGAGCCGGGGGGCCATTTCCACCTGGGTGACGTTTGCCCCGAACCGGGCGAAGGCCTGGGTCATTTCGCACCCGATGGGGCCGCCGCCGAGGATCACCAGCCGTTCCGGGAGACGGCGGAGATCCCAGAGGGTGTCGGAGGTGAGGTACCGGACCTCGTCCAGGCCCTTGATGGGCGGGACAAAGGGCCTCGCCCCGGTGGCGACCATGATCCTTCGGGTGGTCAGGGTCCGGCCGTTGACCTCGACGGTGTAAGGGGAGGTGATCCGGGCTTCGCCCCGGATGCACTCGACGCCCAGATCGGTGTACCGTTCCACCGAATCATGGGGCGCCACCCGGGAGATCACCCGGTGAACCCGGTCCATGACCTCGGCAAAGTCGAAGTCCACATCGGCCCGGCGAAAGCCGAAGTCGGCGGCCCGTCGGGCGTAGGAGAGGATCTTGGCCGACCGGAGCAGGGCTTTGCTGGGGACGCAGCCGGTGTTGAGGCAGTCCCCGCCCATCCGGTCCTTTTCGATGAGGGCCACCCTTGCCCGGACGGTGGCGGCGATGTAGGCCGAGACCAGCCCGGCCGACCCGGCGCCGATCACCACCAGGTTGTAGTCGAAGCGCTTCGGTTTTCTAACCCCGGCCAGGGCCTTCCGGGCCTTGATGATCGCCACCGCCCGCCTGGCGATGAGCGGAAAGATTCCCAAAAGCGCAAAGGAGAGGATAAGCTCCAGGGAGAGGATGCCCCCGGCCGACTCGATCTGGCCGAGCTGGGTTCCGGCGTTGACGTAAACGATGGTGCCGGGGAGCATCCCGATCTGGCTGACGATGTAAAAGGTGGCGGTCCGGATGGGGGTGAGGGCCATGGCCAGGTTGATGACGAAAAAGGGGAAAACGGGGACCAGCCGGAGGGTGAAGAGATAAAACGCCCCCTCCCGGCGGACCCCTTCGTTGATGGCCTTGAGCCGTTCGGAAAACTTGCGCTGAACCGCGTCCCGGAAGAGAAACCGGGCCACCAGAAAGGCCAGGGTGGCCCCGATGGAGGAAGCAAAGGAGATCACCAAAAGCCCCATGCCGAGCCCGAACAGGGCCCCGCCCACGAGGCTCATGGCGGCGGCTCCGGGCAGGGAGAGCGCCGTGACCGTCACGTAGATCGCGAAGTAGATGGCGATCGTCAGGCCCCGGTGCTCGGCGTAAAAGGCTTCCACCGCCTCCTGTTGGGACTTGAAATAGGACAGGGTCAGGACCTCGTCCAGATCAAAGGCGAAAAACAGGACGACGGCCGCCGCCACCGCCAGGAAGATCAACAGTCGAAATCGGGTTTTGGGTGTCATATTGTCAGCTTCCCATGAATTTTCGGAGGACGTAGGGCAGAATCCCGCCGTGCCGAAAGTAGGCCACCTCGATTTCGCTGTTCAGGCGAGCGGCGGCCTTGAATGTCACTTCGGTTCCATCCGGCTTGACCGCGGTCACCTCCAGAACCTTCCGGGGGGTGATGTCGGAAATTCCCCGGATGGAGAAGGTCTCCTCGCCGGTCAGGCCGAGGGTCTCCCACCCTTCGCCTTCGGCAAAGGTGAGGGGAAGGACGCCCATCCCCACCAGGTTGGACCGGTGAATCCGCTCGTAGGATTCGGCGATCACCGCCCGGACCCCGAGGAGAGTGGTCCCCTTGGCGGCCCAGTCCCTTGATGAGCCGGTGCCGTATTCCTTGCCGGCCAGGACCACCAGCGGGGTTCCCGCTTTCATATAGGCCATGGCCGCGTCATGGATATAGGCTTCGTCGCCGTCGGGAAAGGTTCGGGTGTAGCTTCCTTCCCGGCCGTCCACCAGGCGGTTTTTGATCCGGATGTTCCCGAAGGTCCCCCGCATCATGACCTCGTGGTTGCCCCGGCGGGAGCCGTAGGAGTTGAAGTCGGCCGGGTCCACGCCTTTTTCGATGAGATACCGGCCGGCGGGGTAGTCGGCCGGGATGGCGCCGGCCGGGGAGATGTGGTCGGTGGTGACGGTGTCGCCCAAAAGGACCAGGACCCGGGCGGCGTCGATATCCCCCGGCGGGGTGGGGTCGAGCTGGAAGTCCTCGAAGTAGGGCGGGTTTTTGATGTAGGTGGAGTCGGGCTCCCAGGCGAAAGTCGTGTTGTCGTCCACGGCGAGGTCCCGCCAGAGGGCGTCGCCGTCGAAAATCCGGCCGTATTCCTCATCGAAAAAGGACTCGTCCACGTGTTCGTCCACCAGGGCCCGGATCTCGTCGTCGTCGGGCCAGATATCTGACAGGTAAACCGGGTCGCCGTTGGGGTCGAGGGCCACCGGGTCCCGGTCAAGGTTGATGTCGGCCCGGCCGGCCAGGGCAAAGGCCACCACGAGGGGGGGTGAGGCCAGGAAGTTGGCCTTGATCCGCTGATGAATTCGGGCCTCGAAGTTCCGGTTTCCCGAAAGGACCGCGGCCACGGTGAGGTCCTTTTCCTTGATGGTCTGCTCGATTGCGGGGTGGAGCGGGCCGGAGTTGCCGATGCAGGTGGTGCAGCCGAACCCGGCCAGGTGGAATCCCAGGGCCTCGAGGTAGGGGATGAGCCCGGCGGCCTCCAGGTAGCGGATGACCACTTTGGAGCCGGGGGCCAGGGAGGTCTTTACGTAAGCGGGGACCCGGAGCCCCCGGCGGACCGCGTTCCGGGCCAGAAGGCCGGCGCCCATGAGGACCGACGGGTTCGAGGTGTTGGTGCAGGAGGTGATGGCCGCGATCACCACGGTGGCGTCGCCGATCTTGACATCCCGGCCGTGGACCCGGACCTCGTGGAGTTGCCGGTCGCCGGGGGTGCGGTCCGGGTCCCGGGAGAACCGCTCGCGCATCCCGCCGAGCGGAATTCGGTCCTGGGGCCGGGCCGGGCCGGCCAGAGCCGGGGTCACGCTGCCCAGGTCGATCTCGAGAACGTCGGTGTACTCGGGGGTTTCATTCCCCGTGTAAAAGAGCTTCATGGCCCGGGCGCAGGCCTCGGCGATCTCGGCCCGGTCGCCCCGATGGGTCCGGCGGAGGTAATCGACCGTCTTCTCATCGACCGGGAAAAAGCCCATGGTGGCGCCGTATTCAGGGCTCATGTTGGCGATGGTGGCCCGGTCGGGGACCGTCAACCCCTTCATTCCGGGACCGAAAAACTCCACGAACTTTTCGACCACGTTGTATTCCCGGAGCATCTCGGTGATCCGAAGGACGAGGTCGGTGGCGGTGACCCCGGCCTCGAGAGCGCCGGTCATCCGGACCCCGATCACCTCCGGGATCGACATGAAATAGGGCTGGCCGAGCATCACCGCTTCGGCTTCGATTCCGCCCACGCCCCAGCCCATGACCCCGATCCCGTTGATCATGGTGGTGTGGGAGTCGGTCCCGACCAGGGAGTCGGGATAGGCCACCGGGGTTCCGTTCGCCGAGTCGGTAATCACCACCCGGCCGAGGTGCTCGAGGTTGACCTGGTGGCAGATCCCGGAGCTCGGCGGGACCACGGCGAACCGCTGGAAATGTTTCTGAGCCCACTTGAGGAGGGCGTAGCGCTCCCCGTTCCGCTCGTACTCGCGGGCCACGTTTTCATCGATGGCCCGGTCGGTGCCGAAGTAATCCACCTGGATCGAGTGATCGACGATGAGCTCCGACGGGATCAGAGGGTTGATCCGGCCGGGGTCGCCGTTCCGGGCCGCCACGGCGTCCCGCATGGCCGCGAGGTCCACCACCGCCGGAACCCCGGTGAAGTCCTGCATGAGGACCCGGGCCGGATGGTGGGGGATCTCCACCGGCGTCTCGTAGCGAAGCCGCCAGTTGGCGATCTCCCGAAGGTCCGCTTCGCTGACCACGCCGGCGTCCGGGTCCAGGTGGCGGAGCAGGTTTTCCACCAGGATGCGGATGGAGAAGGGAAGCCGGTCGATGTCGGCGATCCCCGCCGATTGAAGCCGGCCGATGTCATAGACGCGGTATCCGGTCCCCCGGACCGTGACCTCGGTTGCGAATGCATCACGCTGCATGACTGGTATCCTCTCATTGGGTTATGGGTCATCGCTATCGAAATCGAAATCGAAATCGGGATCGATCTTCATGTGCTCAAATTAGGTCATGGGTTATGGGTTATGGGTTACAGGTTATGGATCAATGGAGAACAAGAGTACACGAAACGGTCGGATCCGGCAAGCGATGCCGGGGCTACGGAGCGGCATGGCCGGACTCAGGGGGCCGGGACCGCTCCGGGCCCCGGAGCCAACTGGCGATAACCCCGAGCCCGGCGGCAATGGCCCCGGCCATCATGGCCCGGCGGTAGGCGGCCATGAAGATGGGGGCGATCTCGGGGCGGTAGGTCTCGAAGTGTCCCCCGCCACTTGCAGCCGCGAAGGCGGCGTTGAAAGTCGCCCCGGCCAGGGCGATCCCCAGGACCATCCCCAGGTTCCGGGCGGTGGCCACGGTGGATGCCGCCAGGCCCCGTCGGGCCGGGGGGACCGCTCCGATGATGGCGGCGCTGTTGGGCGAGATGAAGATCGCCGTCCCCAGCCCGGCCAGGCCCATCCGCCAGGCGATGTCGAGGTCTCCGGCCGCCGGTGTCAGCCGGCTCAGGGCCAGAAGCGCCGCCGCCAGGATCGCCATCCCCAGGGTGCAGAGAAGCCGGGAGCCCATCCGGTCATAGAGCCATCCGGAGACCGGCGAGACCGCGAAAAGAAAAACAAAGGGCGTGATCATCAGGTGCCCGGTGTGGCTCACCGAAAACCCGGCCGGGTGCTGCATGAAAAAGGGCATGAGAAAGACCATGGAAAACAGGCCGATGAACAGGATGGTGGCCGAGGCCAGCGGAAAAACGAAGAGCCGGGCGGTCAGCAGGGATGGCTCCACAATGGGGTGAGACACCCGCCGTTCCACGACCACGAGCCCGACTAAGGCGGCGGCCGAGACCCCCGCCAGGACGA
>CAYNGG010000279.1:0-5754 GCA_964396575.1 uncultured Desulfobacteraceae bacterium
TCAGCATCCAGCACCGCCGGGTCTTCGAGGCCCTCAACCGGATCTGAGGGGGCGGGCCGGGGCGATGCTCGGGCTAAAGGGACCCAAGGGACTCAAGGGACCTAGGGGACGAATTGAGCCCATCCGGGGGCGGTGATGCCCAGCCCCGAAGGGGCGAAACATACCAGCCCGGGGCGAAGCCCCGGGTCCCTGGGAGCGCCGGCGTCCCCGCCGGCCCGAAAACCGGCGGTTAAAAAGATGTGTATAACAATGAGGGCGACGCCCCGTGTTCTCCATCACGAATTCCCGTTGCTGGTGATCAACCAGTAGGTCACTCCCATGGCCAGGACCACCGCGGCGATGGCGACGACATAGGAGGGGGTTAAGACCTTGAAGTCGAGGATGATCACCTTTCGGGCAATGGCCATGAGCGCCGTGGCGATCACGATCTTGACGTGGATGATGTCGTCTCTGAGGTAAAGGGTGATGTTCTGGAAAATCTCGATGGCGATGAGCACCGCCATAAACGCTCCGAAGGTGGCCAGAATGTCGCTGATGTTGAGGAGAAAGTAGGGCGGCGTCCGGAGCTTCTGGTAGAGGACCCAGACGATGTCCCCGATCCCCCACAAAATGATCAGGACCATCAGGATCGCCATCAGGCGGACGGCGAACCGGATGATCTGGTGGAGAAAGCAGATCAGCGGGTCCCGGTTATGGATGACACATTCCGATTTGAGCCCGGTTTCGGGGTGATCCAGGTCGTGGGCGTTGTCGATCCGCGGGGTCATGGGGGTCCTTTCCGTGCCGGTCCGCCGGCGGCGAGCGGAAACCGGTTGCGTTTTGGTCGAAATTGGTGGATACAAAGGGCGGAAGATACATGATCCGGCGGCCGATATCAAGGGATTTGGCGCGCTGGGAAGACAACAAGACGAAAAAATCGGCCCGGTAACCGGGCAGACAAAGGAGGCCGCCCCATGGAAAAAAAGGTCCTGATGGCTCTCGACGACTCCATCCATTCAAAGTGTGCCGTCCAGTACGCCATGCGGATGGGGGCCCAGATCCAGTCGCTGCATTACACCCTCTTTTCGATCCAGCCGACGGTATCGGGGTTCCTGGTGGATGACGCCAAAACCGATGCCCGGGCCCGGGCCGCCCTCGAAAAGCTGAAAACGCGGAACGAAACCCGGACCATCGAGATGCTCGAAGGCTTCCGGTCCCTCATGACCGCCGGAGGGATCGCCGAGGACCGGATCGAGGTCAAAACCCAGGCCAAAAAGGCCGGCCTCGCCAAGGACATCCTGGAGCGAGCCCAGGAAGACCGGTATGACGCCATCGTGGCCGGCCGCCGGGGGATCTCCAAGGTCCAGGAGATGTTCATGGGCAGCGTCACCACCAACCTCATCGAGCACTCCCGGGTGACCCCGGTCTGGGTGGTGGACGGTGATGTGACCGACACTCGGGTCCTGCTGGCCGTGGACGGCTCCGAAAGCGCCCTCCGGGCCGTGGATCACGTAAGCTTCATCTTCTCCGGAAGCCCGGATGCCAAAATCACCCTCGCCCACGTGGTCCCCCGGGTCAAGGACTTCTGCGCCATCGACCTCGACGAGGTTGACGCCGAGCTCGAGGAGGTCATCACCGAAGGCGACAAGCGCTGCGTCCAGCAGTTCCTGGTCCACGCCTACAACAAGTTCAAGGAAGCCGGGATCGACAAATCCCAGATCGAGATCCGGGAGCTGCCCCGGTCTAGAAACATCGGCAAGGCCATCCTCGACGAGGCCGACGGGGGCGGCTACGGCACCGTGGTCTTCGGCCGGCGGGGGATAAACAAGGCCTTTTTCATGGGCAGCGTCTCCAACTACATCGTCAACAAGGCCGCCAATCACGCGCTCTGGCTGGTGTCCTGAGCCGAGGGAGCCCATATATGTTGACCGAGCGAGAGATCATCTCCACCCTGGAGATGCTGCAAAGCGAGCACCTGGATGTCCGGACCGTGACCCTGGGGATCAGCCTTTTCGAATGCGCCGCCGACGACCTGGGCCGACTCCGGGAGAACATCCGGAACCGAATCCGGCGGGTGGCCGAAGACCTGGGCCGGGTCTGCAACGAGGTAGGGGACAAGTACGGCATCCCGGTGGTCAACAAGCGGGTGGCGGTGAGCCCGGTGGCCGGGTTTGCCGCGCCCTTCTCCCCGGACGGCCTCGTCGAGGTGGCCCGGACCCTGGACGAAGCGGCCGCCGCCGTGAACGTCGATTTCATCGGCGGGTTCTCCGCCCTCGTGGAAAAGGGGATGGCCCGGGGCGACCAGGCCCTCATCTCGGCCATCCCCGACGCCATGGCCGAGACCGAGCGGGTTTGCGCCTCCATCAACGTGGCCTCATCCCGAGCCGGGATCAACATGGACGCGGTGATCCGGATGGGGGAGATCCTGAAGCGGACCGCCGCCCGGACCGCCGACGCCGACGGGATCGGCTGCGCCAAGCTCTGCGTCTTCGCCAACATCCCCCAGGACGTCCCCTTCATGGCCGGAGCCTACCTCGGGATCGGCGAGCCCGGCGCGGTGGTCAACGTCGGGGTCAGCGGCCCCGGCGTGGTCAAAAAGGCCATCGACCGGGCCCTCGCGGCCCGCCCGGACATGGACCTCGGCCAGATCTCGGAGCTCATCAAGCGGACCGCCTATAAGGTCACCCGGGTGGGCGAGCTCATCGGCCGCGAAGTGGCCGACCGGCTCAAGATCGACTTCGGCGTGGTGGACCTCTCCCTGGCCCCCACCCCCAACGTGGGCGACTCGGTGGGCGAGATCTTCCAGAGCCTCGGGCTCCTCAGCATCGGGGTCCCGGGGACCACGGCGGCCCTGGCGCTCCTCAACGACGCCGTGAAAAAGGGCGGGGCCTTTGCTTCATCCCACGTCGGCGGCCTGAGCGGCGCCTTTATCCCCGTGAGCGAGGACCTCAACATCTCCGGGGCGGCCGAAGCCGGGCACCTCTCCCTGGAAAAGCTCGAAGCCATCACCAGCGTCTGCTCGGTGGGCCTCGACATGGTGGCCCTCCCCGGCGACACCTCCGCCGAAACCCTGAGCGCCATCATCGCCGATGAAATGGCCATCGGGGTCATCAACAACAAGACCACCGCCACCCGGCTCATCCCGGTGCCCGGCAAGTCCGCCGGGGAACACGCCTATTTTGGCGGCCTGCTGGGCCAGTCGGTGATCATGCCGGTCAACAACGCCGGCGGGGACAACCCCTTTATCCGCCTCGGCGGCCGGATTCCGGCGCCCATCCAGAGCCTGACCAACTGAAGCAACTCGAGGCGACGCCATGCCCTACGTCAACATCAAAATCACCCCGGAGAACCTGACCCCGGAGCGGAAAGCCCGGCTCATCAAGGGGGTTACCGACCTCCTGGCCGACGTCCTCCGCAAAAACCCCGAAACCACCGTGGTGGTCATCGACGAGGTGGAGACCGACAACTGGGGGATCGGGGGCCGGACGGTCACGGCCCGGCGGGAGTGCGGGAGCTAACCCATGCCCATCGACTTTCAGACCCGGCGGAAATACTACAACCGCTGCCGCCCCTACGACCCGCTCAAGCCGGACGACGACCGGAACGTCGATCTCGACACCTACAGCGCCGAGCGGGGCCACCCGGTCCGGGGCTTGAACTGGGCCGACCGGCTGGCCGAAGACATCCTCCTCTCGGACATGCCGGTCTTCAAGCTCTTCACCGGCCTCCCCGGCTCCGGCAAGACCACCGAGCTCTTCCGGCTCGCCGACCGTCTCCAGGACCCGGCGGAAGCCAACCTCCTCCCCGTGGTCATCAACGCCGACGACGTCATCGACATTTACAGCCCCATCGACGTCACCGACGTCCTCGCCGTTCTGGTCCACGGGGTCGAGCGGGCCGTGGCCGAGGCATCCGGCCAGGACCCGGACAAGGCACTGGAAGAGGGGAGCCTGGAGCGGATCTGGAATTGGATGACACAGACCGACGTCACCCTCGGCAAGGGAGACCTGGCCATCCCGTCGGTGGGGAAGCTGGTGGTCGAGATGAAGACCCGGCCCACCCTTCGCCAGCGGATCCGCAACACTCTCGCGGTCCACCTCACCACCTTCGTCAAGGAGGTCAGGGACGCGATCACCCTCATCGATGCGGATGCCAGGGAGAAGCTCGGCCGGGACGGGCTGATCATCATCTTCGACTCCCTGGAAAAGCTCCGGGGAACCACCGCCAACTGGGACGAGGTGCTCCAGAGCGCCGAAAACCTCTTCAGCGGCGGGGCCCCTCACCTCCACCTCCCGGTCAACGTCATCTACACCGTCCCGCCGGCCCTGGCCACCCGGATGCGGGACGTGGACTTCATGCCGGTCATCAAGGTCCGGGACCGGGATTGGAATCCCTACGAGCCGGGGATGGAGGCGGCCCGGGAGATCGTCCGGCGCCGCATCCCCGAGGAAATCCTCGCCCGGCTTTTCGGCGATGACCCCTGGAACGCGGCCGACCGCCTGATCCGCTGGTCCGGGGGCTACCCCCGGGACCTCCTGAAGATGCTCCAGAGCGTCATCGCCCGAAAATCCCACCCCGTCACCGAACGGGACCTCGACACCATTACGGCGGAAATCTCCAACGAATACCGGGAGCTGGTCACCGCCGATGCCTTCGACTGGCTGGCCGGGGTCGCCCGGAACAAGTTTCTCACCCTGGAAAACGACGGGCACCGCCGGGCCGCCGACCAGATGCTCGCCAACCACGCCGTTCTCCGGTACCTCAACGACGACCTCTGGTTCGAGCTCCACCCGGCCGTTTACAAGATTCCCGGCGTGGTCCGGGCCATAGACGACTTGAAAGACCCCGACGCCGGACCGGACGATGGCTGCTGACGAGCGGTACGCGGACCTGAAGGGCCGCCTGGCGGCCGAGGAAGGCATCCGCCATCTGACCGAGTCGGTGGCCCTGGCCGACCGGATGCACTTCACCGTCCTGGTCTGCGACATCCCCTTGCAGGCTGACGCGGCCCTGGAGATCCTCGAAGCCGAGGTGGCCCGCCTCCGGCATGAGCCGGTCCAACTGATCCGGCTCCGGCCCGAGGATCGCCGGCCGGCACTCGAGGGAAAGCCCGCATTCGAGCAATTGGTGGATGAGCTCCTGGGGCCGCTCCGTGACTGGCAACCCTCCGACGGCGAGGCCGAGCCGGTCTTCGTCATCGACGCGGCCCGGGCCGGGCGGGCCGACGCCGAAACCTGGGCCGCCTTTTTCCAGCGGCTCAACGAGGTCCGGAACCTCCTCATGGACCGGCTGGCCGGGCCGCTCCTCCTGGTCCTGCCCCGGGGCTGGGACATCGAGCTCTGCTACCGGGCCCCGGATTTCTGGTCGATCCGGAGCGCCTTTGTCCGGGCATTTGCCGCTCCCGCGCCCGTGGGGACGGAGACGGCCGACGGGGAGCCCCCGCCGCCGGAGCGACGGTATTCGGAAAAGCCCGACATCGACCGGCTCCGGGCCCGGCTGGCCGATGCCCGGATTCGGTATCGCAGCCACCCGGATGACCCCTCCGCCGCCCGGGCCCTGGCCATTCTCCTCGACCGGCTGGGGGACTACGAGATGGACTGGGGGCGCCTCGCGGACGCGGCATCCGCTTATGGGGAGAGCCTGGAGGTGAGGCGGGCGCTCCTGTCCACGGATCCAACCCGTGAAGAATGGCGCCGGGACCTCTCGGTCAGCCTGAATCGGGTCGGCGACGTCCACCGCGCTCGGGGAGACCTCGCCGCCGCGCTGGCGGCCTAC
>CAYNGG010000280.1:0-5754 GCA_964396575.1 uncultured Desulfobacteraceae bacterium
AGGGGCTGGGATGTGGCCACGGCCTGATCAGCGAAAACCGGCATCCGGCGCGTCGGATAGGGGAAGGTCCAGGAAATCGGGGTCATGGCCGGTTCCTGTTGCGCCGACGAGAGGCGCCTAATAGAGGTAAAGGGGGGAGCATCAGGTCGGAGAGCTTTTCCGAAGTCTTCCGGAGGTGAACGGACAGAATCCGGGCGATTCCCCGGAGCAGCTCCATCCCCAGCTCCGGCTGCCGCTCCAGAATCCGGTCGAATTCCTCACGGGTGAAGGTGACCAGGGTCGCCTCGCTCCGGGCCCGAACCGTGGCCGACCGGGGAAAGTCGTCAATCACCGCCATCTCGCCGATGGTGCTCCCCTCCGTCAGAGACGCAATCACCACGCTGTTGCCGGCCATCGACTTTTTAATGACGTCGAGGATCCCTTCGGTCACAAAGCAGATGCAGTTGCCGATCTCGCCCTCCTCGAAAATGGTGTCCCCGATTTCGAGGCTGAAGACGTGCATGTGCCGGACGATAAACTGTATCTCCGAGGCGCTGAGCCGGGCGAACAGGGGCAGATCACCCAGGGAGTCGGCAATTTTCCGCTTTTCGTAAATCTCAAGCTGCTTCATTGTAACAACCGATATCCACGGTTCGGGTCGATCCAACAAGGCGCGCCGCGGGCGAACCCTGGGAACGCAGGCGTCCTCGCCGGCAACCAGCGGAACGGCTGCTTGCTAAAGCTCTTCCGGGGCATCCGACGACCGCCGATCATCCTGGATAGACAGGGTCAGAAGCTGCCGGTTGATGGCGTCGATCCGCTCAACCGCCCCCATGATCCGGGAAATGTAACGCCGCAGGACATCAGGGTTGTCCAGGTGGAGCAGCGACAGCTCGGCATTGCCCTTGATGATCATCAACGGCCGGTTGAGCTGATGAATGACTCGAGGCAGAAGCTTGAACAGCGGATGGGCTCCGGTTTGTTGACCCAGAGTCTGCCGGACCCGATCGATCTCGGCCAGGAGCCCCTCCAGAGTGAAAGGCTTTTCGATAAAAGAGTCGCAACTGTTCCGAATGGCCTCGATGATCAGGTCCTTGTTCCCATAGGCGGTCATGATGATCACCGGAATGTAGTCATAGCGGGACCGGATCTCCTTGAGCAGCTCGATGCCGTCCATGTTCGGCATCGCATAGTCGGCGATGACCATATCTACTCCGTTCTCGGATTTCTCGAGGTGATCCAGGGCTTCCTGGCCGCCGTGGGCCTCCAGGACGGAAAGCTTCTGCTTGCGCAATCCTCGGGCCAGACTCTCGACTTGGTCTCTTTCGTCATCGACAATAAGGATGTTCATGCGGACTTCCCCCCTCCGTTCGTGTTGAGCGGTCAATGATTCGTGGTCACTGAGCAGTCAGCCGATCACTTTCACAGGTTAGCACAGTTTGTGCCTTTTTCGATGAGCAAAAGCCGATTTTTTTCTAAGCATTTTGTTTTAAAGGGCGAAAATCGCGCCTGCCCCGTACTCCGAAGCGACATCCGGGCGGAACGGGAGCGCTCCCGCCGCAATCCCGGGCCCGTCAGACAGGGGAACCGGGTTTTGTGCTTGACACCGGTTTTCGGCTCGGGGTATTCAATGGGGTATTGGCATCAACTCATTGATGACATTGACAGTTTTTTTTGGGCTGCCATACAGCCCCATGACTTAAGGAGGACGACCCATGAAATCCGGAAAATGCCCCAAATGCCAGTCCGAGGCCATCTACGTGGGAAGCGAGGTCTTCCCCAAATCCGGCCCCTTCGGCTCCAACGCCATCCCGGTCAGCCTCACATCCATGGCCGCTCTGGACAACTATGTCTGTGGAGACTGCGGCTATGTCGAGCAGTACATCGCCGACGAGTCCAAACGCAAGGAGATCACCCGGAAATGGCAACGGCTCGCATGACCGCCGCTATCGGGCGCCGTCCCGGTTTGGAGGGGCCATGGGCCTGGTAAGGGGTGTGGCCGGGGTCCGGAGCATCCGCCGATTCGGGGCCATCGCCCGGGTCCTCATCCGCCACGGCTATGAGGACATCGCCGAGCGGCTTTTCCGGAAGGGCGACCTCCCCCCGCCCGGAGATCGGCGAGCGGGCTCTCTCAGGATGGGCGTCCTGCCGTCGCCGGAGCGGTTCCGGGTCATCCTGGAGGAGCTCGGGCCGTCCTTCATTAAGCTCGGCCAGCTCATGAGCGTCCGGGCCGACATGTTCCCGCCGGCCTACATCACCGAGCTGCGGAAGCTCCAGGACCGCGTCCCCCCCATCCCTTTCGATGCGGTCCGGGAAGCGGTCGAGGGCGAGGTGGGCCGGCCCCTGGCCGAGATCTTCGCGGCCTTCGACACCGACTGCCTGGCCGCCGCATCAGTGGCCCAGGTCCACCGGGCCACGCTGTTTACCGGCGAAAAGGTGGCGGTCAAAATCGTCCGGCCCGACATCGCCCGGAAAATCCGGGAGGACATCCGGCTAATGTACGGCCTGGCTCAGCGGATCGAGTCGTTCTTCGAGGTGGGCCGAATCCTGGCGCCGGTCAACCTGGTGAGGGAATTCGAGCGGACCATCTTCAAGGAGCTCGACATGTTCATCGAGGCCGGCAACCTCGAGAAGTTCGCCCGCCACTTCGAAGACAGCGACGAGATCCACATCCCCCGGGTCCACTGGGATTACACCACCCGGTCGGTCCTGGTGATGGAGTACATCGCCGGGATCAAGATGGACCAGGTGGCGGCCATCCGCGACCACGGCATCGACCCCAAACGGATCGCCCTCATCGGGCTCCGGTCCTTTTCCCGCCAGCTCATGGAATTCGGGTACTTCCACGCCGACCCCCACCCCGGCAACACGATTGTCAAGTACAACGGACAGGTGGGCCTCGTGGATTTCGGGATCACCGGATACCTCGACGAGACGACCATGCTCAACATCGCCAACCTCTTTTTAGGGTTTGCCGAGCATGACTATGACATGGTCATGGACGTCCTGTGGGACCTCGGGCTCATCGACGAGGAGACGGTGGACGTGGCCGGCTTCCGGTCGGACCTGATCGACATCAGCGAGCCGTTTTACGGCCGGTCCCTTCAGACTATCTCGGTGAAGGACGTTTACGACCAGGTGATGCAGCTCATCCTCAAGCACCGAATCCGGATGCCCCGAAATCTCCTGCTCCTGCTAAAAACCTTCATCCAGACGGAGGCCCTGGGCAAGATTCTCGGCAGCGACGCCAGTCTCCTGGAAGTGACCCGGCCCTATGCCAAAAAGCTGATCCAGCGGGGCTACGAGGCTCAGAAGGTCTTCAACAAACTCGGCCGGGACGCCCGGACCATGCGCCGCTACATGGAATCCGCGCCCCGGTACCTCCACGACATCCTCCGACAGACGGCACGGGGCAAAAGCCGGATGGAGCTTCGCCACACCGGCTTCGACGGGCTCGACCGGCAGATCGAAAAGGGAGTCAACCGGCTCACCGTGGGCATCGTCCTGGCGGCCTCGATCCTGGCCGGAGCCATGGTCCTCAATGCCTCCCAGACCATCCTGGATTTCACCATCGACTTTTTCGGAGCGCAAGAGATCTCCCTCACCGCCGTTTTGGGAGTCACCGGCTACGTCATCGCCACCATCTTAGGGATCTGGCTGATCCTGTCGATCTTCCGCTCCGGGAAACTCTGACCCACCCGGCCGGAGATCCGCGCCGCCGCGCTCCGCCTGCCCAAATCGGCCGCGTCAGGCCCTGATACCCGCACCATCACCCAAACCACCGGAGATTGAATGGTGAGGATATGAACGAAATCGGGAAATCAGTTGTGAACCTGATTGAAGCGCAAGGACGCCGCGGGGGAGACGTCATTGTTCCGTGACCCCGGACAGATGATCACCCACCCTTTTTGGGATATGCCTCAAATGCTTGGCTTCCGAAGTGCCAGAAGGCCCGGCATGGGCGAGGAACCAAGATAACCATATATACGGCGAACAGTTGAAAAAGACCTGCATTGGAGCTCCGCCCAAGGCCGAACAGGCGGTGATTGCCGAGCACATCCAGCAGGGGGCCTCAAATGCGAATTCATTGATCATCCGCATCCAAAGCGAAATCAACCTCATCCGCGAATACCGCATCCGCCTGGTCTCAGACGTGGTAACCGGCAAGGTGGATGCGCGTCACCTGGCGCCGCCGTCGGGGAGCGTGGAGCTCGATGATGTTGATGGGGGCGTTGATGCTCTATATGAAGATTCTGGTGATCCCAAGCTATACCTTTCAGACGGGGAATTGAAAAATGAGCGTTGATCGGAAAACAGAGTATTTGATAGGACTTGTTCATGAATTACGCAAACTTTCCCATGAAACGGAATGGGTGGAATTCAAGCAGAACAGGGCCGAACCGGATGAAATAGGTGAATATATTTCTGCCCTTGCCAATTCCGCGGCGCTTTTGGGAAAGGTTAATGCTTATCTTGTCTGGGGAGTGGATAACGAAAGCCACGATATCATCGGTACAACTTTTAAGCCTGGCTCAAAAAAAATAGGCAATGAAGAATTGGAAAGCTGGTTATTAAGATTGCTAACCCCTAAAATTAACTTTAGTTTCGATGAGATTATGATTGATCATCGTCGTGTAGTGATCTTGGAAATCAAAGCTGCATTTCGACATCCCGTGCGGTTCAAACAGCAGGAATTCGTACGCGTCGGTTCTTACAAGAAGAAATTGAACGATTACCCGGAAAAAGAACGCTTGCTGTGGCGGGTGTTCGACAAAGCTCCTTTCGAAAAGAATATCGCCAAAGATCATATAACCAGTGAAGACGTATTAAAACTTATTGATTATCCAGCTTATTTCGACCTTCTGGAATTGCCTTTGCCAGATGGGCGATCAGCAATTTTAGACGCTCTCGCTAGCGATGAGCTGATAATTAAATGCCAGGCGGGAGGTTGGAGTATCACCAATCTCGGAGCCATCCTATTCGCGAAAAAGCTGGATACTTTTTCTGGCTTGCAGCGCAATGCGCTTAGAGTCATACATTATGATGGATGCGGCCGTTTCAAAACACTGCGAGAAAAGACCGGCAACAAAGGATATGCAAGCGAATTTGTGGGATTGATAGATTACCTGATTTCACTGATACCAACCAATGAAGTGATCGGGCAGGCTCTGCGCCGAACAGTACCAATGTTTCCCTACATTGCTGTTCGTGAGCTGGTAGCCAATTCCTTAATTCATCAGGATTTCTCAGTGACTGGAGCAGGACCAATGGTTGAAATTTTTGACGATCGAATGGAGATCACCAATCCAGGTAAACCTTTGGTAGATACATTACGATTTGTCGATACGCCGCCAAAATCCCGAAACGAAGCATTGGCTTCAATGATGCGACGGTTCCGAATTTGCGAAGAACGGGGCAGCGGAATAGATAAGGTTGTTGATCAAGTTGAGCTCTATCAGCTACCCGCTCCTTCATTTGAGGCACCAGGCGACTTCACACGGGCTGTAATTTTCGCCCATCGGCCCCTTGCCGAAATGGACAAGGCGGATAGGATTCGAGCTTGTTACCTTCATGCTTGCTTGAAATGGGTAATGCGAGATTACCTGACGAATGCCTCGCTACGAAAAAGATTCGGCGTAGAAAAGAAAAATAAGGCTTCTATCTCGCGCTATATTAGGGAGGCAGTCGAAGACGGTGTCATAAAGCCTTATGACGAAAGGGCATCCAAAAGATTGATGAAATATGTGCCGTTCTGGGCGTGATTTAATTGATGGG
>CAYNGG010000281.1:0-5686 GCA_964396575.1 uncultured Desulfobacteraceae bacterium
CGTATAACACATCCGAGCGGGGATTGAAACCGATTCCATGGAGATCCTGACCACCATTGCCCCCATATTTGTCGTGATAGCGGTCGGCTGGATCGCCAGGCGGCGGGGAGCGATCCCCGAGACCTTTCTGGGACCGGCCAACCGGCTTGTTTACTACCTGGCCATTCCCGCCATGGTCTTCCGGGCGGTGGCCGGGGCATCCCTGGCGGATCATCTCCGGGGCGGGGTTCTGACCGTGACCCTGGTCGCGGTTGTGATGCTCTTCGGCCTGGCCTGGGCCGCCGCCGGCCGGAGCTCTCTGGCCGACCGGTCAGCCGGGACCTTTATCCAGAGCGCCTTCCACGGGAACCTCGGGTACATCGGCCTGGCCGTGGCCTATTACTTTCTCGGAGACGACGGCTTTGTCCAAACGAGCCTCCTGGCCGGGTTCCTGATGATCCTCCAGAATTTCCTGGCAGTGGTGGCTCTGACGGCCCGTGGAGGGTCCGCCGTCGGAGACCTTTCCGGGATTCTCTTGAAAATCGGGGGCAACCCGGTTATCGTCTCGGCGTTTCTGGGCATTGCCGTGTCTCTGGTCGGTTGGCCCATCCCGGTAGTGATCGACCGGGCTTTAGGCATTCTGGGGGGGATGGCTCTGCCCCTGGCGCTTCTGATCATCGGGGCTTCCATCTCTCCGGACCTGATCCGCCGGCGGATGGGGGCGGCCGCGGTTAGCAGCCTGATGAAGCTCGTGGTTCTGCCGGGGATCGGATTCGGATTCTACCGACTTCTGGGCGGGAGCCCGGCGGCTTTTCTCCCGGCCCTGATCCTGCTGGCCTCGCCGACGGCTACCATTGTTTACGTCATGGCCCGGGAGATGGACGGCGACGCCGAGCTGGCCGTGGCAACCATATCGTGCTCCACCCTGCTGTCAATGGGGACCTTTCTGGTCTGGCTCTCCATCGCCCGGGGGTGAAGCGCGGAGCGCACCATCAGCGGGGGGGGAGACGCCCACCGCGGATCAAAGGAGGCAGTATGGCAGCGGACATCCAACGGGCTTTGGTCACCGGCGGGGCCGGCTTTATCGGCTCTCATCTGGCCGATGCCCTGCTTAAAGGAGGAGCGGAGGTGGTCGTCCTCGACAACCTCTCCACCGGCCGGCGGGAGAACCTGGCCAACGCCGGGGATCGAATCCACTGGATCGAAGGAGACATCCGGGACCGGGAGACCCTGGACCGGGCCGTGGCCGGGTGTGATACGGTCTTCCACCAGGCGGCGGTGGTCTCCGTGCCGAAGACGGTGGATGACCCGGTGACTTCGGCCCAGGTCAACGAAATCGGGACCCTGAACGTCCTGGAGGCGGCTCGGGCCGCCGGGGTCCGGCGGGTCGTTTTGGCATCTTCGTCGGCTATCTACGGAGACGACCCGACGGTGCCCAAAACCGAGGCCATGGCGGCTCTGCCCCGGAGCCCCTACGCGGTTCAGAAGCGGGTGGGGGAGCACTACGCCCGGCTCTACACCGAGCTTTACGGGCTTTCGACCGTCTGCCTCCGGTATTTCAACGTCTTCGGCCCCCGGCAAGACCCGTCCTCGCCCTATTCAGGGGTGATCTCCATTTTCATGAGCCGGGCGGTGGACGGGCAGCCGCCGCTCATCCACGGCGACGGAGAGCAATACCGGGATTTTATCTACGTGACCGACGTGGTTCGGGCCAACCTCCTGGCGGCCACCCGGCCGGGGATCGGCGGGACGGTCTTCAACATCGGCACCGGTAGATCGGTGACCATCAACCGGCTCTGGGACCTCGTCTGTGATCTGACCGGCCGGCGCCTCGACCCCGCCTACGGCCCGACCCGGGCCGGTGACATCCGCGAATCGGTGGCCGCCGTGGCCGCCGCGGCCGACGGCCTCGAGTTTACCCCCGAGCACGCCTTTCAGGCGGGCCTGACCGCCACTTTTGACTGGTACAAGGAGACGAGATCATGACGACCCTGGACTACCGTCGCGTGCTGGTGACCGGCGCGGCCGGATTCATCGGCTACCATCTCTGCCATCGGCTGCTGACGGACGGCTGCCAGGTGACGGCCATCGACAACCTGAATCCCTATTACGACGTCGGCCTGAAGGAAGCCCGGCTGGCTCGCCTGAAGCCGTTCGGGAGCTTCCGTCTCCATCGGGTGGACCTGGCCGACCGGGCCGGAATGGAGGGGATCTTCAGCGGGGCTGAATTTGACGTGGTGGTCAACCTGGCGGCTCAGGCCGGGGTCCGGTATTCCCTTCAAAACCCCCACGCCTACGTCGATTCGAACCTGGTGGGGTTCGTCAACCTCTTGGAATGCTGCCGCCACACCGGGGTCGATCACCTGGTCTTTGCCTCATCCTCGTCGGTCTATGGGGCCAACACCCGGATGCCCTTTTCGGTTCACCACAATGTCGATCATCCGGTCTCCCTCTACGCCGCATCCAAGAAGGCCAACGAGCTTATGGCTCACACTTACAGCCACCTTTTTGACCTGCCCTGCACCGGGCTGCGGTTCTTCACCGTCTATGGCCCCTGGGGGCGGCCGGACATGGCGCTCTTCCTGTTTACCGACGCGATCCTGCACGACCGGCCCATCAAGGTCTTCAACCACGGGAAGATGCAGCGAGACTTCACCTACATCGACGACATCATCGAAGGGGTGGTCCGGGTGATGGGGAAGCTCCCCGAGCCCAATCCCGACTGGCGGGGCGATGCCCCCGATCCCGGCACCTCCTATGCCCGATACCGGGTTTACAACATCGGCAACAACCAGCCGGTCCAGTTGATGCGGTTTATCTCGGTCATCGAAGAGGCACTCGGCCGGACGGCTCAAAAGGAGCTGATGCCGATGCAGCCCGGCGACGTCCCGGCCACCTATGCGGACATCGACGATCTGGTCGAAGACGTCGGGTTTCGGCCCGCTACCCCAATCGAGACGGGGGTCGCCCGGTTTGTGGAGTGGTATCGGTCCTACTATCCGGTTGGATGAAGTCGGTCGGAAACACAAGCGGCGCAACCCCGATCCGGGATTGCGCCGCTTGTATGAAGATGGTGCCGAAGGCCGGACTTGAACCGGCACGGGCGCAGCCCACTACCCCCTCAAGATAGCGTGTCTACCATGTTCCACCACTTCGGCACGGGATATCCAATCAATTTGTTTCCGATTCCGCCGGAGCTGTCTCGGCGCCGCTGGTCTCGGGTGCGGCCTGAGTCGATTCGGGCTCAGATGTCTCGCCGGCTCGCGCGGCCTCGTCGGCTGCCGGAGCCGCCGCCCCATCATCGGTTTCCGCCGGCGAGGATTGGGCCGGCGGTGAATTGTCGAGCATGAGGGAGCTACCGGTCCGATCGCCGGATACATAGGCGAGCATCAGGGACGTGAGCATGAAAATCACCGCCACGGTGGTGGTGGCTTTGCTCAAGAAAGTCGATGCACCGGTGGAGCCAAACAAGGTCTGACTCGACCCGCCTCCGAATGCCGCCCCCATGTCCGCCCCCTTCCCGGTCTGGAGGAGGACGATCAGAATCAGGGTCAGGCAGATAACAATATGGACAACGGTCAATACTAAGGTCATGGAAAACGTCAGCTCGTGATAATACGGGAGTGCCGGTCAAGCGAACCGGGCAATCTCCGAAAAAGTCTTGGCATCAAGGCTCGCGCCACCCACCAGAGCACCATCGACATCAGGCATCCGCATGAGCTCGGCGATGTTGTCGGGTTTGACGCTGCCGCCGTAGAGAATCCGGATCGATTGGGAGATCGCGTTGCCGTAAAGGGATTCCAGCAAGGACCGGAGAAAGAGATGCACCTCCTGAGCCTGTTTGCTGGTCGCGGTCTTTCCCGTGCCGATGGCCCAGACGGGCTCATAAGCGACGACCAGACTATCCGGATCATCCACAAAAACCTCTTTTAACCCATTCTTGACCTGCTTGTCAAGCACTGAATAGGTTTTCTTGGTCTCCCGCTCCGATTCCGACTCCCCGACGCAAAATACCGGGATGAGTCCGTTCGTCTGGGCCGCCTTGATCCGCCGGTTGACCGTCTCGTCCGTCTCGCCGAAATACTGGCGCCGCTCGGAATGCCCGATGATAACATACCGGCAGCCGGCCGACAACAGCATGTTCGCCGAGACCTCGCCGGTGTAAGCCCCTTCAGCTTCCCAGAAGAGGTTCTGGGCCCCCAGGGCCACGTTCGACTCCCGGGTGACATCCCAGACCGGGGCCAGCGCCGTAAAGGGAGGGGCGACCATGATATCCACGTTGGAGACCCCTTCCGTCCGCTTGACCAGGTCCCGGGCGGTGTCCACGGCCTGGGATACCGTCTTGTACATCTTCCAGTTTCCCGCGATAAACGGTCTGCGTGCTTCCATGATACCGTCTCCTTAATGGCCGGCCGCGGAAAGCGGCGGGACCGGTGAGCTTTAGATCTGGGCCCCGATCATGGCGGCAAGATCGACCATCCGGGTACTGTACCCGACCTCGTTGTCGTACCAGGACAGGACCTTGACCATGTTGTCCACCGTGTAAGTGTTCGGGCCGTCCACCACCGATGAGAGCGGGCAACCATTGTAGTCGGTGGAGACCAGGGGCTCCTCGGAATATCCCAGTATCCCCTCCAGCGGGCCGTCAGCCGCGGCTTTCAACGCTTCGTTGACATCCGAAGCGGTGACCCCGCCCTTTTCCACGGTCACCACCACATCGACGATGGAGACGTTCGGGGTGGGGACCCGGATGGCCAGGCCGTTGAGCTTTCCCTCCAGCTCGGGGATCACCAGCTCGACCGCCTTGGCGGCGCCGGTGGTGGTGGGGATCATCGACAGGGCCGCCGCCCGGGCCCGCCGGTAGTCCTTGTGGGGAAAGTCCAAAAGCCGCTGGTCTCCGGTGTAGGAATGAACGGTGGTCATCAGGCCGGACCGGATGCCGAAGTGCTCCAGGAGGACTTTGGCCACCGGTGCCAGGCAATTGGTGGTACAGGATGCGTTGGAGATGATATGGTGGGCCTTGGGATCATACTGGTGGGAGTTGACCCCCATGACAATGGTGATGTCGGGGGCCTTGGCCGGGGCCGAAATGATCACTTTCCGGGCCCCGCCCTCCAGATGCTTGCCGGCGCTGTCGACATCCCGGAACAGTCCGGTGCATTCGGCCACGATGTCGGCACCGGCATCCCCCCAGGCGATCTCAGCGGGATCTTTGGTGGCGGAGACCTGGATTTTCTTTCCATCTACAATGATCGCCCCCGGCTCGGAATCCACCGTTTCGTTCAGAGTGCCGTGGACGGAGTCATATTTTAGCAGGTGGGCGAGCAGGTCCGAGTCCATCAGGTCGTTGATGGCGACCACTTCCATATCCGGGCGGTTAAGCGCCGCCCGAAAGATAATTCGTCCGATTCTGCCGAAACCGTTGATGCCGATCCTTGTCGTCATATTGAACCTCCTTCCAATGACCTGATTCTAAGGTCCTGGTGAGAATTCGGGCGCCTTCCCCGGACGCTCCATAATACCCTTTGCGTCGTCCCACGGGGGCGAATCCGAATGTTTGATAGAAATCCAGCGCTCCGTTGTCTTCGGCCCGGACCTCCAGAAAAACCGTTCGAGCGCCGGCAACAGCCGCCCGCCGGAGGCCCTCGCCCAATAACGCCGACCCGCCGCCGCGCCGGCGTTGCCCCGGGTCACGGCGATTCTCAGA
>CAYNGG010000282.1:0-5668 GCA_964396575.1 uncultured Desulfobacteraceae bacterium
CGTGTGCCGGTAAATCCGCGATCATCAATCTAAAATCTAAAATCAAAAATCTTAGATCCAACGTGCGGGGGAACCCTGTTGCCTTGAAGGGGAGCTTTGATGGAACCGACGGATACGAGCCCGACGCCGCCCGGGGATGTGCGGATCTTGGTGGTGGATGACGAGGATGCCATCCGGGATCTGCTGATCCAGGCCGTGGAGTCGGCCGGGTATGCCTGTGAGGGGGCCGCAACGGGAGAGGCGGCTTTGGATGCGCTGTCAGGGGCGTCGGCCGACGTAGTGATCACCGACATCAAGATGCCGGGGATGAGCGGGATCGAGCTCCTTCGGGAGGTCCGGGCCCACCACAACGCCGACGTCATCATCATCACCGGCTACGCCGACGAGTACGAGTACGAGAGCATCATCGAGCTGGGGGGCAGCGACTTCGTGGGCAAGCCCTTCCGGATCAAGGAAATCCTCGTCCGGCTGAAGCGGGTTTTGCGGGAGCGGTCGCTTCTGGCCGAACGAAACCGGAACCACGAACAGCTCGTGGCCTACAGCGAGAACCTCAACCGGAGCATGGCCGAGCTCCAGGAGGCCCACGAGGCCCTTCACGACTCCTACCTCGACACCATCAACCGCCTGGCCATCGCGGCCGAGTACCGCGACGAGGAGACCGGGGACCACATCCTCCGGATCAGCCGATACAGCGCCCTGATCGCCGGAAAGATCGGCTTGTCGCCGTCGGTGGTGGACAACATCCGCTACGCCTCCCCCATGCACGACGTGGGCAAGATCGGCATCCCCGACCGGATTCTCCTCAAGCCGGGGCCGCTGACCTCGGAGGAGATGACCATTATGAAGCGGCACACCACCATCGGCGCGTCCATCCTCGACAATGCCCGGGCCGCGATCCTCCGGTATGCCCAGGAGATCGCCCTGGCTCACCATGAGTGGTTCAACGGCGCGGGCTATCCGGGGGGCCTGAAGGGCAAGGCGATCCCCCTGACCGGCCGGATCGTGGCGGTGGCCGACGTCTTCGACGCCCTCACATCGGCCCGGCCGTACAAGAGCCCCTATCCGGCCGACGTGGCCTTCGACATTATCCGTCAGGAGCGCGGGGAGCACTTCGACCCCCGGTTGGCCGATGCCTTTCTTTCCGCCCGGCGCGAGGTCCGCAAGATCATGCGGGAGATCAACCCCGGCCATGGGGTTTCGCTCCATGACTTCACCTGGAGCGAGCGGGAGCGCCGTGACGGAATGGCCGTCCGGGAAAAGGCCGGGACATGAAAATGGCCGATGGGCGAAAAGGTTTGATGAAACCACGGATATGGGGGATAATACAGAAGCTCCGGCCGACCGGGCTGCTCAGGCGGCGCTCACCCCCGGTCCGGGTGGCCGCCGCCGTCATCCCCCGGTTGACCGAGTTTTCCGATACCCTGGCCGCCGACTGCGCCGGGTCGGAGGACGGCTTTATCCGGATGGGCCGGAACCTGGAGGCCCTCCACGGGACCGCCCGGGACCTGGCCGACAAGACCCTGGAGACGGTCCGGGTCTTATGGGGCGGCGACGAGGGGAACGAGGGGATTCTGGTGGCTCTGGACCGGCTGGTCCGGGCTCGGGTCGAGCGGCTGGAGAGCCGCCGCCGGGCGGTGGGGGAGCTTATGGACCGGATCCGGTCGCTCATCGGGCTCCTGGAGACCCTCCATGCCCGCTGCGAGGGCTCCGACCAGATCGCCACCATCCTTCGGATGGTCGGGTTCAACGTCCGGGTGGAAAGCGCCCGGACCGAAGCGGCCAGGGAGATGTTCACGGTGGTCTCCCAGCAGATCACCCGGTTGTCCGAGGCGGTCGCCCGGATCGCCGGACAAATCCGGGAGAGCGCCGGCCAGGCACGGGAAGGCCAGCGGGCGGTCCGGGACCGGATCACCGTGAGCCTGGCCGAGCTGGACCGGCTGGCCGACTCGGCCCGGAGGGCAGTGGCCCATTCGAGCGAGGAGATCAGCGGGCTGGTGAATCGCTCCCAGGAGATAGTAGCCGATGCCGAAACCCACTCCCGGGAGATCGCCCGGCAGGTGGGCGAGGTCGTGGTGGGAATTCAAATCCACGACAGCATGACCCAGCGAAGAACCCACGTGGTCCGGGCTTTGGGCGACGTGGCCGAGCTGATCGACCCGGCGGCCCTGACTCGGTTGGAAGCGGCCGAGGTCGGCCGGCGGATGCGGGCGGGCCACACCATTGTCGCCATCCAGGCGGCCCAGGTCCGGCAGACGATCCGGGAGCTGGATGCCGTCCATGAACGGGTGGTCCGGGCCTTTGACGGAATGCGGGACCCGGTGGACGGCCTGGCCGATGGACTCCGGAACATGGCCGGAACCCATGGGTTAGAGGGGGCGGCCGACCCCTTCGAGCAGCTCCGGGCCGACCTCGAGACGGTCAACAACCTGATGGGGCGGGGTTCCGAGCTGATGACCGCTGTGGAGACGGCCGCGACCGAGGCATCGGAGACGGCCGACCAGCTCACCGAGCTGATGGGTCGGGTGGACGCCATCGGGTTCGAGACCCATCTCATTGCCTTAAACGCCATCATCAAGGCGGCTCACCTCGACGCGGGCGGGCGCCCCCTCGAGATCCTGGCTCAGGAGGTCAAGGTCCTCTCCGACCGGACCGGGGCCTTTGTGACGGAAGTCAAGGAGATCTTGAATGCCGTGGTCGAGTCCCGGCTGGACGATACCCCGGCGGCGGACGACAAGGAGATAGAGACCGACGAGGCTGATGACGGCCTGGCCATGGGGATCGAGGAGATTGCCGAGGCTTATGCCCGGTTCGGGAGCGGGTCCGAGGAGGCGGCGGAGGCGGCCGAGTCTCTCCGGTCGGCCCTGGCGGCGGCTCCGGAACGGTTGACCTTCCTCGAAGACCTGTCCCGGACCCTCTCGTCGGACCTGGAGATCCTCGAAGCGGTGGAACGGGACCTTAAGCCCTGGGCCGACCCGGCGGGGACGGCCGGGTCGGAGGAGACCCGCCGGCTGGCCGAGCGATACACCATGCAGCAGGAGCGGGGAATTCATCACGAGATGCTCCAGACGGGGGAAACTTCGCCGGCCAGAAGCATCGCCGGTACCGCGGAGCCGGACCTGGGCGACAACGTAGAGCTTTTCTAAAGGAGGCACCCGATGTCCAAGATCATCATGACAGCGGACGACTCGGCCAGCGTCCGACAGATGGTCAGCTTCACGCTGAAGCAGGCCGGCTACGGCGTTGTGGAAGCGGTGGACGGCCGGGACGCCCTGGAAAAAATCCGCTCCCATGAGGTCCACATGCTCGTCACCGACCTGAATATGCCCGGGCTCGACGGAATCGAGCTGATCCGGGCCGTCCGCCAGCTCCCCCCTTGTCGCTTCATGCCGATTATCATGCTCACCACCGAAAGCCAGGTTGAAAAAAAGCAGGCCGGGAAGGCCGCCGGGGCCACCGGCTGGATCGTCAAGCCGTTCAAGCCGGACCAGCTTCTGGCGGTGATCCGGAAGGTCCTGGGATAGGGGGGTGATGACGATGACGCCGATCCGGGTCCTGGTAATCGATGACTCAGCCGTGGTCCGCCAGACGCTCCGGGAAATCCTCCTCTCCGATCCGGAGATCGCGGAAGTCGAGGTCGCGGCCGACGGGGTGATGGGCGAAGCCCGGCTCGAACGGTTCACGCCCGACGTGATCACCCTGGACCTGGAGATGCCCCGGATGGACGGGCTCACCTTCCTGAAAAAGCTCATGGAAGCCCGGCCCCGGCCGGTGGTGGTCTGCTCCAGCCATTCGGCCGTTGACAACGAGGCCGGGCTCAGGGCATTGGACGCCGGGGCCGTTGATATCATCACCAAGCCACGGGTGGATCTCCGGCGGTTCTTCGAGGAGTCCCGGATTCGGATCATTGATGCGGTCAAGGCGGCCGCCGGGGCCCGGGTGAGCCCCCGCCGGTCTCGACCGTCCGAGCCGTCACGGCCATCCGCTCAAAACGCCGACGCGATGGTGGAGGCCCCTCTCCGGCACGGACGGACCGGGCCGGTCACCGAGCCTCTCCTGGTCGTCGGGGCTTCCACCGGCGGGACCTCGGCCCTCTTGACCCTCCTCCAGGGGTTGCCGGCGGACGGCCCGGCCACCCTTATGGTCCAGCACATGCCCGCCCGGTTCACCGGGGCTTTTGCCGAGCGGCTCGACAGCCTTTGTCCCATGCGGGTCCGGGAAGCGGCGGACGGGGACCGGGTGACCCGGGGGGCCGCGCTCCTCGCGCCGGGAGACCGCCACATCATCCTCAACCGGGCCGCGGGTCAATACCGGGTTTCGGTGAAGGACGGCCCGCTCGTCTGCCGCCATCGCCCGTCGGTGGAGGTCCTGTTCCGTTCGGCGGCCCGGTACGCCGGCGCCAACGCCGTGGGGGTGATCCTCACCGGCATGGGCAGCGACGGGGCCAACGGGATGAAGGAAATGCACGACGCCGGGGCCGTGACCCTGGCCCAGGACCGCGAAACCTGCGTGGTCTTCGGAATGCCCAACACCGCCATTGCCCGGGGCGGCGTGGACCAGGTGCTGCCCATCGACGCCATTGCTCCGGCAGTGCTTCGAGCGGTCCGCTCCCGGCAGGGACGCCACGCCGTGGCCTGAACGGCCGGCCCGCCCCCAGCGGAGGACTTATGAAGTCATTGATCGTGGAAGATGATCTGGTCGCCCGGTTCATGCTCAAGGAGTTTCTCGAGCCCTACGGGCCCTGCGACACGGTGGCCGACGGCGACGAAGCCATCACCGCCGTGAAGATGGCCCTGGAGCGGAGCACACCCTACGACCTGATCTGTCTGGACATTATGATGCCCAACGTCGATGGCCAGACAGCGCTCCGACGGATCCGCGCCATCGAGGCCGAGGGTGGCGTCGCCGAGGCCAGAAGGGTCAAAATCATCATCATCACCGCCTTAGATGACCCCCGGACGGCCTTTGACGCCTATTATCGAGGAGGCGCAACATCGTACATCGTCAAGCCCCTGGACCGGGAGCGCATCATCGAGGAAATCCGGATTCTGGGACTGATCGGGTGAGCACCGCGCATCACCCCCATCCACTCGACAGCGCGAGCGTTCCGACATAAAGGAGGAATCAGCAAAATGAAGAAAATAGCGGAGACGGTCGATCAGGCGGTCAAAGCCATGGGCGAACGGGAGGGGAAGTACCTCACCTTTACCCTTGCCGACGAGGAATACGGCATCGGCATCCTCAAGATCAAGGAGATCATCGGGATGATGCCCATCACGGCGGTGCCCAAAACCCCGCACTACGTCAAGGGGGTGATCAACCTCCGGGGCAAGGTGATCCCGGTGATCGACCTCCGGCTCCGGTTCGGGATGGAGTCCATCGAGTACACCGAGCGGACCTGCATCATCGTGGTGGAAATCGCCGGGGAGACCGGCAAGGTGATGATCGGGATCGTGGTGGACACCGTCTCGGAGGTCCTGAACATCAAGGGCGACGACATCGAGGAGACCCCGACCTTCGGAACCCGCCTCAACACCGACTACATCTCGGGCATGGCCAAGATGGACGACGGCGTAAAAATCCTTCTCGATATCGACCGGATTCTCCGGTCCGAGGAGGTCACGCTCCTGGAAAAGACGGGGTGATGGGGATTGGATAGGGAAAATCCGCG
>CAYNGG010000283.1:0-5667 GCA_964396575.1 uncultured Desulfobacteraceae bacterium
GTGAATCCGCGTCAAAACGACGCAGGGGACCGTTTTGCCATCGGCCCCCTGCATTTTCCCTACGTCTGACGCGTTCTTTTATCCGGTCCAACATGGCCTCATGATACCGTCGCTTTCAATTTGATCAATTTTCATCCCGTCGTCGTCGGTCGTTTACGGCACAACCCGATCCCGGATCTCCCCCTTGGGTCCCAGGACGAAGATCTCGAATCCGCCGGCGGCCGCTTCCCCCTTGAGGTCCTCGAAAAGGAGCGCCTGGACCTCATACTTCTTGTCATCCGCCAGGACCAGGAGATTATAGCACTTCAAGGCGTCGTCTTTTTCCATAAATGTCGGGATGAATGAGATATTATCATCTTCGAGCTGCTGGCCGAGGAGCTGGTCCTCGCCCGGCGCGCCCAGAATCACCACCACCCAGACCCAGTCATGGTCGTTGATCTCGATCGACATCGGTGTCTTCCTCCTGTTCTTCAGGATTGGTTTTGTTAAATTGCATTTTGTGGAGCTTGTGGTACTCCCCCTTTTGGGCCAACAGGGCCTCGTGGGTTCCCGACTCCACGATCTCCCCGCCGACGATCACCAGAATCCGGTGGGCGTGGCTGATGGTCGAGAGGCGGTGGGCGATGACAAAGGTGGTCCGGCCCCTCATGAGGTTTTCCAGGGCCTTTTGGACCAGCATTTCCGATGCCGTGTCCAGGGCTGAGGTGGCCTCGTCGAGGATGAGGACCGGGGCGTCCTTGAGGAGAGCCCTGGCGATGCAGAGCCGCTGACGCTCCCCGCCGGATAGCCTCCCCCCCAGCTCGCCGATATTCGTATCATACCCCAGCGGGAGCCGGGAGATGAATTCGTGGGCATAGGCGGCCCGGGCCGCGGATTCCACGTCGGCTCGGGAGGCATCCGGCTTTCCGTAGGCGATGTTGGCCGCGACGGTGTGGTTGAAGAGGATGGTGTCCTGAGTGACAATGGCGATCTGGTCCCGGAGAGAGGCAATGGATGTTTCCCGGACGTCGATTCCGTCGATCCGGATTGCCCCTTCGCTGACGTCGAAAAACCGGGGGATCAGGTTGACCAGCGAGGTCTTGCCCCCGCCGCTCATCCCCACCAGAGCCACGATCTCTCCGGGTTGGACGTCGAGGTCGATGTGGCGGAGGGCCACTTTGTCGTCATACCGCAGGGTGACGTTCTCGAAGGTCACCCGATGGGGCTTCCGCTCGATGATCACTGGGTTTTCGGCCTCCCGGACTTCCGCGTCCCGTTCCAGGATGTCAAAGACCCGGTCGGCGGCGGCCAGGCCCTGCTGGAGGGCGTTGTTGACGTGGGTGAGCTTTTTCACCGGGTCATAGAGCATCAGGACCGCGGCCATAAAGGAGAAAAAGGTTCCCGCCGTCGAGGTTCCGTTGATGACTCGGGAGCCGCCGTACCAGATGATAAAGGCGATCCCCAGACCGCCGAGAAACTCCATCACCGGCGATGAGAGGGACCGGGCGACCACCGCCTTCATCTCCAACCGGAAGAGCCGCTGAGTCATGTCGTGGAACCGACGCTTCTCGTGGTCCTCCATCCCGAAGGCCTTGACGATCTTGTTCCCGAAAAAGGTCTCGTGGAGAAATGAAGACAGGTCGGCCATGGCCTCCTGGCAGCCGGTGGAGACCCGCCGGACCCGCCGGCCAAGCTCCACGATGGGAAAAAAGGCGACCGGCAGGACGACTAAGGCGAACAGGGCCATCTTCCAGTCCCGGTAGAAAATCACCCCGGTCAGTCCGATGATGGTAAAGACGTCCCGGAGGGCCGAGGTGACCGCCGTGGAGACCATCGCCTTGATGATGTTGACATCATTGGTGATCCGGGACATGAGAACCCCGGTCTTTTCCTCCTGGAAAAAGGAGAGCGGGAGGTCCTGGATCTTGTCGTAAAGCCGGTTTCGGAGGCGGCGGATGATGCTTTCGCCCACATAGCTCATCAGATAGGCGTTGCCGTAGTAGCCGATCCCCCGGAGAAAGTAGATGAGGATGACCACGACGGGGATGACCTGGAGCATGACAATGTCTTTTTGGAAAAAGATGTCGTCCAGGACCGGCTTGACGAGAAAGGCCGAGGCCGAGGTGGAGCCGGCGATGAGCAACATGCAGCCCATGGCTATGAAGAGCCGGAGGCTCTGGTCCCGGACCAGGCTCCCCAGCTCCCGGTGGCGGGAGCGGATGCCGGTCCGGCGGAGGGTTTTGATGGCGTTGCCCACTATATCCCCTCGAGGCGGCGGCCGAACCGGGCGTCGGCCGCCGCCGTGATGGCGTTGAGCTCCCGCTCCAACCGTTTACAATAGACCTCGACGGCGCTCTGGCGGAGGACCGGCGGCACGACCAGCGGATCGCCGTAGATCATCCGGCAGCGGGTGCCGGGCAGGGGCAGGACGAAGCGGTCCCAGGATCGGAAGACTTTGGCCCGCCGAGCCCCGTAAGTTATGGGGATGATGGGGTAACCGGTCTGCTGGGCCAGGGTGATGACCCCCGGCTGAACCTGAAACCGGGGGCCTCGGGGGCCGTCGGGGATAATCACCGCCGGCTGGGGGGTTGCTTCCATCCTCCGAGTCATCTCGGCCAGAGCCAGCTTCCCGCCCCGCCGGGTGGAGCCCCGCACCGGGGTGTATCCCTGGCGGCTCAGAATCCGGGCGATGATCTCGCCGTCCGCCGACCGGCTCACCATGGCCACCCCGGTCCAGCCCTGATAGAGATAACACGGCAGGAGTATCCTGGAATGCCAGACCGCGCCGATGAATCGCCTCGAGGCGATGAGGTCCGCCACCCGGTCGTAGCCCACCGTCTCCACCGGGGATGCCGCAAAGAGGAGGTCAATGACGCCCTTGCCGAGGATTCCCACCAGGCGCCATTTCAGCTCCGTCAGGAGTGAGGTCGGGGCTGAGCTCATGGTTGCCGCCCCCCGGCCCGCCGGATCATGGACAGGGCGATCCGGGCCACCCGGTCGGAGGCCCCCGGTCCCCCCAGGAGATGACGGATTCCTCGAAGCCGTTGCCGGAGCCCGTTCAACTGGTCTGGGGCGTCGAGCATCCGGCCGGCGGCCCCGGCGATGGCCTCGGGCGTGGCCGCGTCCTGAATCAGCTCGGGGAGCAGGGGCCGGCCGAAAATGAGATTGGCCAGGCTGATGTGGCGGACCCGGATGAGGAGCCGGCCGAGCCAGTAGCTCAGGGGAGAAACCCGGTAGATGATTACGGCCGGAACCCCGGCGATGGCCGCTTCCAGGGTCACCGTGCCCGAGACCGCCACCACCAGGGCGCAGCGGTCGAAGACCCGCCGGGCTCCGCCGGGGACGGTCTCGAACCGGGCCGGACCGGGATGGGCCGAAGCGATCGACGCCACGTGAGCCGGGTCCACCGCTCCGGCAACGGAGATCAGAAAGCGGAGCCCCGCTCCGGGTCGGGCCGCGACCAACCGGTGGGCGGCTTCGAGCATCAGGGGGAGGTGCCGGGCAATCTCTCGGTCCCGGGAGCCGGGCAGCAACCCGACGGTCGGGCCTTCGGCCGGGGAGACCGGCGCAAGGGGGAGGTCCGGGTCGTCCAGGAGAGGGTGCCCCACGAAAACGGCCGGAACCCCGTGCCGCCGGTAGAAGCGGTCCTCGAAGGGGAGAATGGTGGCCACCAGATCGGTGCGCCGGCCCACCGTCCGGACCCGCCCGGACCGCCAGGCCCAGACCTGGGGGCTGATGTAGTAAAGGACCGGGATTTTCAGCCGCCGGGCGGTTTTGGCGAGGTGGAGGTTGAAGTCGGGGAAGTCGATGAGGACCAGGAGGTCGGGCCGAAGGTCTCTCAGAAGCCCCTTGGCGGTGCTCATCCCCCGGAGCAGGCCGGGGAGCTTGACGAACACCTCGGTGATGCCCACCACCGACAATGCCCGTGCGTCCACCCGGACCCGAACCCCGGCTTCCCGAAGGGCCTCTCCGCCGATCCCCACAAAAACCAGGCTCGGGTCCCGCCGCCGCAGAGCCCGGACCAGGTTGGCCCCGTGGTGGTCCCCGGATGCCTCTCCGGCCACGATCATCACGCACCCCGGCGGCCCGGCCATCCTCAGCCCCCCGGCGCCGCCGGCCCGGTCATCCGCTGCTGAGTGATCCGGATCTGGTCCATGATGGACAGGGCGATCTTGAGGGCGTCCCGGCCCATCTGACCGGTCACCTCCGAGGACTCCCGGCGGCTCACCGAGCGGACAAAGGCCCGAAGCTCGTCGTCTAAGGCATCGCCGTGGGTAAAACACCGCTGGTCGATGCTCATTCCGGGGATGATCCCGCCGTCGGCGGGGTCGCCGTCCTGGCGGATGATGGTGATCTCGTGGGAGGCAAAATCGACGGAGATGTAGGCGTCCTTCTGAAAGAGGCGGATTTTCCGCTGGCTTTTGGCCGAAATCCGGCTGGCGGTGACGTTGGCCACGCAGCCGCTGGCGAACTCCAGCCGGGCGTTGGCGATGTCCACGTGGTTGGAGATCACCGAGACCCCGGCCGCGCGGATCTCCTTGACCTCCGATCGGACGAAGTTGAGGATGATGTCGATGTCGTGGATCATCAGGTCGAGGACCACGCTGACGTCGGTGCCCCGGGGCTGGAATTGGGCCAGACGGTGGGATTCGATGAACATCGGGGTGGAGATAATCCCGTTTAAGGCCACCACCGCCGAGTTGAACCGCTCGAGATGGCCCACCTGGATAATCAGGCCCCGGGATTCGGCCAGCTCGATGAGGGCATCGGCCTCCGCCAGGGTGGCGGTCATGGGCTTTTCGATGAGGACGTCCACGTCGTTTTCGAGAAAGTCCCGGCTCACCGCGAAATGGGCCGGGGTGGGGACCACCACGCTCACCGCGTCCACCCGGCCGATGAGGTCCCGGTGATTGGTGTAGGCCGCCGTGCTCAACGGTCCGGCCACCGCCTCGGCCCGCTCCCGGTCGGTGTCCACGACGCCCACCAATTCGGCGTCATCCATCCGGGCGTACTTTTCGGCGTGGAACTTGCCGAGGTACCCCGTACCAATCACTCCCACCCGCGGTCGGCTCATGGAATTCGTCCTCAGCAGTGGTCAGTAAATTGTGAAGTGTGAGATCGCCGAGGTTTCCAAAGTTTTGGCAGCCTCGGATGTCTTCAAACTTCACGCTTCAAACTTCAAACAAGGGCCACAATGGCGATCCCGGCCGCATCGGCCCGAGCGATCATCTCCTCGCGGTCGAAGACCACGGCCCGGCCGGCTTCGACCGCCAGAGCCATAACGCCGGATTCGGCCATGACTTCCACCGTCTCCGCGCCCACCGCCGGGACATCGAAACGGACATCCTGGGTCGGCTTCAGGACCTTGACGGCCACGGCGTGCCCGTCCCCGAGGGCTCCGCCGCGCCGGATGGTGGCGTCGGTGCCGTCGATGGCCTCAATCGCCAGAACCGATCCGCCGCCGGTCACCACGCACTGGCCCACATCGAGCCGGCCGATCTCGGTGGCGATCTCCCACCCCAGCTCGATGTCGGCCCGCTCGGCCCGGGAAGGCTTCCGGCGGGTCCATTGGCCTTGCGGGGCCAGGAGCTCGGGGAGAAGAAAGGTGGCGGCCCGGACCCGGAGCCCCGCCTTCTCGAGAGCATCGGCAAAGGCCCGGAGCAGACCGTCGTCGTGAGTGTGCCGCAT
>CAYNGG010000284.1:0-5653 GCA_964396575.1 uncultured Desulfobacteraceae bacterium
CCTGGTCAGTGTAGCCCCGGAATTTCGCGCCATCCCCGGTTTTCCGTCCCATGGAAACGTCCGAACCGCCGCCCTCTGTTTGCCTTCCCCGGAGGATCGGTCTATAATCCCACCGGCGGCCAGGGTCGCCCATTATGGATCTCAAACCACGGAGGAAGCCATGATTATCACGCGACAACGGCTCGGACTGATTCTGATGTTGGCCCTGATCGGGCTTTTCGCCGTCACCTGCGGCCCGTCCAAAACCGGGGTGAAAGACGAGGCGGCGGAGCGCCCCGCGCCGGTAACCTTTCCCGAGGACGACAAGAGCCGGGAGGTCGAGGCGATGCACGCCCGGGTTTTCGATCAGCTCGGCGGATACAAGGGCCCCGAAGCCTGTTACGCCTGTCACCGGGAGGAATACGAGGAGATCAGCGGCAGCTACCACGTCCATCAGGGCCGGATCACGGCCGACGGCGAGATCGCTCACGAGCCCGAGGACGCCGTTGACGTGGGGATGTACACCCGCTGGTATCCCCTGTCGAACCTGGACCGGTCCGCGGAGCCCGAGAAACACTGGCACCAGATGGATGCCATCTTCTGTGCTCAGTGTCATCCCGGCGGCGGGGTCTTAAAGCCTTATGGAATGGATGTGGACTGCCTGATCTGCCATCAGAAAAGCGGGTATAAGGGCGGCTCCGGGATGGGGACGCCGGCGGGGGTGGACCGGCACGGCCGGATGGCCACCAGCAACGGGGCCCGGCTGGCTTCGCTGATGATGGCCGGCGCCGACGTGGCCGGTGACATGTCCCGCCTGGACCTCTCGGGGATCTCCGCGGCCGCCATGGACGAGGTCCCGCTCCGGGTAGGCAAGCCCGGCCCGGACAACTGCAATTTCTGCCACTGGCGGACGAACGGAAAGCGGGGGACCCGGTACGGGACCTTCCGGGGAGCGCCCACCGACGTCCACTATGCCGGGGGGATGCGGTGTCAGGAGTGCCACGTCACCGAAAATCATCGGATCGGCAAGGGCCGAATTCTCGATGCCATCGGCACTCCGGATGAGCGAGGCACAATGTACACCTGTGCCGACTGTCACGGCGAATATCCCCACGGCGGCCCCCGGGCCGACGAGATCGACCTCCACCTCGCCCGCCTCGCGTGTGAGACCTGCCACATCCCCCGGACCTATCCGGCGGCGGAGCGGATCAACTGGCTCCCCGGGATGGACATGGAGAAGATGATGAAGACCTATTCCTGGATGATGCCGATCGCCCGGCTCATGGGGATGGCCACCCCGGAGCGGATGACGGGTCAGATAGAGGAGATGGTTGACTGTTACAAGGAGATGAAATCTCCCGGCTTCCGGCCGACCTACGCTTGGTACAACCCGGACCGGATCTGCACCGAGATCCCCCACCCCAAGGCGACTCGGGATGACGAAAACGCCCGGATTTGGCCGTTCAACGAGGTTCAGACCGCGTTTTTCAGTGACGGTAAGACGCCGGCGGCCGTCGCCGACCCCGACGGATTCAGCAACAGTCATCCGGTGCCCAAGGCTTTTGTGGCCCGGGCCGGCGGCGGAGGTGACCGGGACACGACCCTGGAAGAAATGCGGCGGTGGGAGAACGGGCGCTACGCCGAGGCGATCGTCCGGGAGCCGCCCATGTACTTCCAGCAGTTCCATAGCATCGCCCCGGCCGATGAGGCCCTGGGGTGCAATGATTGCCACGCCCCGGACGGCCGGATCGACTTCGCCGCCCTGGGCTATACCGATGCGGAGGTCGCGGACCTGAAGAGGACCCGGTGACGTCCGAGGCCAAAAAGCGGGGGCGCCAAGGAGGCTGTCGGACGCCCTCGCGACATCAGCCGATATAAGCTATCAACGTTCTAAAATTTAGATTTTGCAGGTAATTGAAGCTTTTACAGTGAGTGTGTGCTGGTGGGATGGAAAAACCTAAGGGAAAAGTAATCCAGTCTGGGGACGCCGCGGCGCCCCAAACTGGAGCGGCCCATATATTTCTGCCCGGTTGAAGGACCGCATTCAGTTATCGGGCAGTGAAGGGGGCTTATGCGTAACAGCCGGCATGACGCAGCCCCTTCAATACCTCGTATAATAAAACATCCCCGGCGGGAATGCAAGGGGTGGATAAAAACCGCCGGGGAGCTTTCGAGTGCCGCCATCAGTTGACGTACATGGAGACTCCGGAGGGGAGCTCATAGAACGGGGCGGCATCCTTGACCAGAACATGGTCCTGGCTCAGGGATTTCTGCAGATGTTTGTGAGGGCACTGGGAACAATCCCAGTACTGCCAGTTCCGCTTGGCCGAATAGTCGAGACAGGAGTCGTAATACGGACAGTAGATATTTCGCTTGCCGGCCTTGAGTGTGGGATTGGCTTTAAATGACATGGTCACACCTCCTTAATGTCGGAACGGGTGGTCGATGGACCGAAACCGGACCGGCCACGCCGACAGAGCCGCCGGTCCCGCTAATTACATAAGCAATTTGTGTACCTGTTTTTCAAACGCATTGAAAAAAATTCCTTCGCCGGCGCTGCCCGCTAAACGGGCCGATGATTCTGATATTGCATGGAGGTCCGCTTCAGGTAAATACGGTTTACCATGTATTTGCCTGGTGGGATCAGCGGTATTCGGCAGCTTCACCCGCCGATCTTCTGGGCGGGATTAGCCACTGGTGATCGCGCCGTTGGATCAAAATAACCACGCTTTTGGTTTGGGAGTTAATTAATTTGCGAACCGCTATTAGGAAAGTTAATACCGGAAAAGAAAATTTCCAGGGGGGGAGGATGTGAAATTTTTAGCCGTCGGCGATTGTCAGCCGACGGCCCATCGCAGCTCGGCGGCCAGGGGGAGATGGTCGGAGGTGAGGCGGACCTCCTGACCGGCGGGGATCTGGACGGCGACCGGGGCCAGGGGATCGCTGACGAAGATATGATCCAGGCGGAGGATCGGGGACCGGGAAAAGAAGGTGGCTCGGGGGGTAACCCCGGGTACTGAGGTCTGGACGTCGCGGAGCCGGCCGGCGAGACGGCGATAGACCGGCGACCGGGGGCCGGCGTTCAGGTCGGCGCAGAGGATTACCGGCTCGCCCTCCGGGACGTCGGCCACCCACGCCGGTCCCAGCAGGGCCTCGATCTGAGCCATCCGTTCCCGGCGGTAGAGGCTGAGGTGGGTATTAAAGAGGTGGACCGGGCCGTCGGGCGTTTCGACCGTAACCCACATGGCGCCCCGTTGCTCCCGCCCTCGGCCGAACGGTCCGGGAAGGACGGCGAAACGTTCCCGCCGGATGGGAAACCGGCTCAGGACGGCCAGCCCGTATTGGCCGTCTTTCGATTCGATGAGCGGGAAGAACCGGTGGTCCATCTCCAGGGCTTCCCCGAGGTGCCGGGCCTGATGGACCCCGCTGGTCCGGAAACGGCCCGCATCTACTTCCTGGAGAGCGACCACGTCAGGGGTTAAAGCTCCGATGACCCGGGCGGTCCGGGCAGGGGATGTCTTGCCGTCCATGCCCATGCAGGCGTGGATGTTGTAGGTCAGGACCCGGAGCGGGGGTTGCCGCCCGCCATCGGACCGGGGTCGCGCCGGCCGAGGGGATGGTGACCGGCCGAGGAGCGCCAGGGCCGCCTCCCGGAGGTCGAGGGGCCGGAGAAAGGGGGTATCCTCATGGGTTCCCGGCGGGAGCAGGGCGAATCCCCGGGTCTCTTCCGTGCCCGGCCCGCCGTGCGCTCCGTTTTCCAGGGGAAAGGAGAGCGGGGGCTGGCCCGGAGCCCATCCGGACAGGACCAGGTCGCCGCTGTCCGGGTGCCGGCAGAGTCGGGCGAGGTCTTCACCGGCATCCTTTAAAAACGGGTGATCCTCGCCCAGGACCGCTTCGGGACGGCGCTGGAGGTCGAAGATTCCGGCGGAGTTGACCGCAAGGGTCCGGCTCCGGGCCGTGAACAGGACCAGAGGGATTCGAGCTTCCTCCACCAGGTCCCGGGCGATTCGCTCCTTTTCCCGGGAATCGGTGGCCACCGGGATGTAAACGTGGGCCACCGGCCCCATGTCGGCGATCCGGATTCGGTCCACCTTTTCGGCCGAAATCGGAAGGGGCCGTTTTCGGGGCCGGTTGCTTCCGATCAATCCCCGGGTCCGGCGTCGGAGGTGCTCCCGGCCATGGGCCGCCGTCTCCACCGAGACGGGGATCTCGGCCAGAGCGCTTTTGGCCAGGACCTCGCGGACCGCTTCCCCCACCCCTTTGCGGTGGCGGACCCGGTAGCTGACCACCCGCTCCTGGCCGTGATCGGAGTAGATGATCATCCGGTAATCCCGGCAGTCGGATCGCATGGCGGTCCGGTAGATGTCCCGGATGGTCCCGTCGATGCCCGACAGGCACCAGTGGGCAAAGGCGGCGTCCGGCCCGCGCCGGTGAGCGTGCTCGTCATAGGCCACCAGGTTAGCGTGGATGACCGGGACCCCCCGGGCCACGTCCATCTTGACCCGAAACCGGATCAGCTCCCGGAGCACGATGGTCACCCCCACCCGGGAGGGGATGAACTTGAGCTCCTGGAAAATGTTTTTCCGGTCGTAAACCCCCCGAATACAGTCGATCACGGCCAGGCCCAGCTCGATGGCGGTGAGTCCCGCCACCCGGAAGACTTTGCCGATGTGGATGATCAGGACGGGGATCGCCTTGATGGGGTTGACCGCTTTAAGGACGTTGTCAAGCCGAAGGGTCTCGACGCAGTATCGGGCCTCGTCCGCGCCGCCCGTGAAGATGTCCGAGTAAGCGGTTCCCCCGGCCAGGAGCGGGGGCTCGTCCGGGCTTGAGGCCGCCCGGGCCACCGATTCGGCGGCTCGGGCGTCGAACATCATGGTCCGCTCGCCCGTCCGCCGCCGGATGTACTCGAATGCCGGCACGGCGGTTTTTTCCCCGAAAAAGAGCTCGGCCTGAACCGCCGGGGTGGTGGATGGGATGCCTGAGTAGAACGGCACCAGCCGATGGTCGCGCTGAGTGGTCAGATCCCGGAGAAAGGGCATCCGGCCCCGGTCGAAGGCGGCGTGGAGCTGAGAGAGGGCCAGGCCATCCACCTGGATTATGATCAGTCCCGGAGCGGTCGGGTCGCCCTCGTCCTTGGGCAGCCCTAAGAGCCGGACCGAGTATTCGGCCCGGCTCAGCCACTTCCGGAGCCGGCGGAAAAACCGCTCGATCCGGCTAATCAAGCTGGGCCTCGTCGCCCGATTCCGACCGGACCAGCCCGGCCACCGCCGAGGCCTTCTGAGAGAGGAGGTCCCATTCCGCCTTCATTCCCCGGAGCATCTCATCCCAGGCTCCCAGATCGAGGTCCGCCCGGCTGTGGCGCCGGCTTCCAGCCGGCGATTCGTAGTGGAGGCGGCTTCGGGCCAGGGATTCGTAGAGGTCGGAGAGCTTCTTTGCACAGGCCGATCGGGAGAATGCCTCGGCCGTCCGCCGGGCCGCCTCGGACCAGCGCCGGCGGGTGTCCGGGGCGTCGAGGGCGTCGGCGACCGCCTTCGAGAAGTCTTCGGGCGGGGCGTCCGTCGTGAGGAGCCGGCCGTTTCGGTCGTCTTCGACCACCTCACGGGCCCCCGGCGCATCCAGGGCGATCACCGGGTTGCCGGCCGCCATGGCTTCGGTGAGAACCATGCCCTGG
>CAYNGG010000285.1:0-5623 GCA_964396575.1 uncultured Desulfobacteraceae bacterium
GATGATGATTCGGGTCGCTCGGGTCATACCGACGGAATCGCATCCCGGTCTCATGGGGGACGAACAGCAGGAGGGTGCCGCCTTCCCGCAGAGTGCTCCGGATCTCCTTCAGGGTCTCCGGCGGGTGAGCGGTGTGCTCCAGGACGTGGTGACAGATTACGGCATCGATGGACTCGTCGGCGATGGCATCGATCGTTTTGACGAATTCAACGCCGTATCTTTTCAGCAGCGGCTCCGCATGATCGGACAGGTCATACCCGATCCGCTTCCGGCAGTCCAACTGCGAAAGGTTCCAGCCGGTGCCGACCCCGTATTCGAGGACCACGCTGGCTTCGGTGACGTAGGGGGCGATTTTCCGGGCCCGGAGCCGACCGACCCAGGGGTAGGCCTCATCCGGGACCCAGTGGGCCCGGTCGTGGTAGTCTTGCCCCGCCGCGCCCGTGTAACGCCGTCGGATTTGGTCGTCGAAGCTCATGGTCGTTGCCGAAGCCCATTACGCATTGGCATTGCCGATCACCTCCCACCTGCCTCCCCTTGCCGGGCCGATGCGCCGAAGCCGGCCGCGGGTTTTGAGTTTGCTGATCTGTTTGAGCACCGCCTGTCTGGTGATTCCCAACTGTTCTCCCAGAGAAGCTGTGGTGATAGACGGGTCCGCCCGGATCAGCTCGATGATCCGATCCCCGGTTTTCCGAGCGCTGACCTCGGAAATCTGGAGCGGAACCGATGATTCCGGGCCGTTTCGGTGAACATATTGCCGTTTTGGTGGGCTTTTCAGTGAACCTTTCTCCGAAACCGGGGACGAAGCAGAGTCCTTTTGGGGTTTTCGGTGAACGATTGCGGTGAACAAACAGCCATCCCGATCGTCGATAAAGTCGATGTCGCGCCATTCCATCAGCGCCCGTTTGATTCCGGAGCCAAGGCCGTGATAGGGCAACAATCCTTTGGCGATATAGGATACCAGAACGGGATTCCGGATGTTGGCGTTGCCCGCCCGTATCTTCTCGACCGTCAGATTGTCCGGGAGATGGCCGGGACTGATGATTTCAATGCGGTTATCGAAAATAAAGAGCCGGATGGGCGCGCTCACGAAATAGTCCCGGTGAGCCAGGGCATTCACCAGGAGCTCCTCGAAGACCGTTTCCGGGATTTCCGGCTTTCCCGGTGCATTTACTCCGCGTCCCTCCTGGATCTTATGGATGTTTCGCATGATAAATCCAAAGGCGTCCTCGAATAGCTTCGGCAGAGGACCGGAAAAGTCTTCGGTGTCGAGATAGTCGCTGACATGGATCTCGTTTCCCGGATAGCGGATTGCTTTTAAAACAAACTGAGGTTTGATCCATTCCGGGCGCTCGGCGAATAACAAGACTCCGGCCAGGTTTAAGGTGCCGTCATCGGTGGCGAGATTCAGGTTCCGGAGCAAGCGGATCAGCTCGTCGGGGGACTCGGGGTAGTCCTGATGATAGACATCCCGAAGGAAATCCCGGAACCGGAGCTTATCGAGCTTGTCGATGCCGGCCCGCGTGGACAGTTGATCAGCATGGAGTTGATCGCTCATCTGAAAAAGGCGCCGAAGCTCCTCTTTGGTATTGATCCGCCGTTTGTCCGCTCCGGTCTTAATCCAGATGACGCCGTTTTTATCGAAACAGGGCTTGTCGATGCCCTTGGGGACGCTGAGCACGATCACGATCCGGCCGTTTTCCAGCGCCACGTTTTCAGTCTTCACCGCTACCGGGCTTCGCACGAGCTGGCTGGCGGCATTGCTGATGAGCTGGTTGATCCGGGATACATCCGATCTTGACAGGCCGGGCGTTGATCCGTCATCGGCGATGCCAATGAAGATCGTCCCGCCTTCGGAATTGGCAAAGGCCGCGATTTCCGCTGCCAGCGAGGCCGCGTTTCGGACGTTGGCCTCGAGCTGCCGGGTGCCGGCCTCACCGAGATGGATCCGGGATCGGATGTCGCTTTCGTTCAATCGTCTATTGCGCTTCGGGCTGAGCTTCCAGCCCCAAGGCCTCCTGGAGCTTGTTGAGCAGAATCCGCTCCTCATCGGCAAAGAAGCCGTCGGAAAAGGCGATCCGCTTGGCGATGTTGATGGCATCCACCCGCTCCTCGTCGCCGGGCAGGAGATCAGGCAGGGTGGCAATGGCCCGGTCGAGGTCGTCGGCGATGATCCCGGCCTGCTCCTTGACCCTGGCCTTGAACGCCGGAACGGTGAGGTCCCTCAGGCGGGGGTCTTCCCGGAGGATCTCCACATAGGTCTCCAGCTCCACCCGGTCCAGTATCCGGTCCGCGCCGGCCATGGCCACCATGGCCCGGATGGCGCCTTCGGCGTAGCCGCCGTCATTTGCCGCCGGGGCCGGAGAACGCCCCCGTTCCCCGGACGGGGCCGACGGCGTCTCCGGTGCCGGCTCGGGAAAGAGGGCATGGATGAACGGGTTGTCGTAAATGGCGTAGAAAGCGGACTCGACGGCATCGTCCCGGATGTCCCGGTAGAGGTCGAAAGCCGAGATGATCGTGTCGGAGATCAGCTCCTGGACCTGGAAGTAGGGATTGTCGGCGGGTACCGGCCGGCGGTCGGCGCGGATCGCCTCGGCCAGTTGGGTCACCGGCGCCAGGAAGGGGTTGAGGTCGGAGAGGAGATATCGGCCGGTCCGCAGCGGGTGGAGCTGACGGGTGGCCTCGGCGACCGGCTCGGTGACGGCCATCCGGACCCAGGGGCTGACAAAGAGCTGGTAGTAAGCGTCCAGGGTTCGGGAGATCTCGGCGGCCGGGCGGAAGGCGGCTTCGTCCTCGGTCCCGTCGTCGTAGCGCTCCAGGTCGGCAATGGTCCGCTCCTTGAAGCGGACCTGATAGTCGGTGATCCCCGCCTTTTTCCCGGTATCCTCGATGACCATCTCGTAGAGGCCGGGGGAGAGGTACTCGACCAGCTCCAGGCTTCCGATGATCTCCCGGTGCTCTTTCCGGGCCACCCGGCCCGAGACGAAAATCCCCAGGTGGCCGACATCCTCGTGGACCCGGTAAACGATAACCTGGCCGCATCGCTTGATTTCTTCAACGGTGCCGTAGGTCCGGATGATCCAGTTGAGGGCCTGCTGGGGCGGAGTGATGTTGTCGCCCTCGGATGCCAGGACCAGCACCGGGTCCTCCAGGTTCTTCAGGTCCACCCGTTGTCCTTCGGACAGGGCCAGGGTGCCGTCCTGGAGCTGGTTGCCCACGAAAAGCCGGTCCACGATAAACCGGATCTCCTCGGCGGTCATCAGGAAATAACCGCTCCACCACTTCTCGAAGTCGAGAAACCGTTTTTCCTCGGTATCGACGTTGGCAAAGAGGTTGTATCGCTTTTTCCAGTAGGTGTTGGCGGGGTTTAAGTCCTCGAAGTTGGCCACCAGATGGGCTCCGTCAAAGGTCCCGTTGCCGATGTCGGTTAAAAGGGATGTGATCCAGATCCCGCCGACGGTCCCGCCCCGGTACCGCATGGGATTCCGGCCCCGGACCCCGGCCCAGTAGGACAGGGGCGCGCCGCTCAGGACCATCGGGCCGGTGAGCTCGGGCCGGCCGGCTCCGAGGAGGGCCACGGCCCAGCCGGCCTGGCAGTTTCCGATGACCGCCGGATCGCCGACGTCCGGATGGCGGCGGGCCACCTCGGCGATGAACTCCGCCTCGGCCGCCTCCACGTCCGCCAGGGTCTGCCCCCGCATGGGCTCGGGATGAAAGAGGATAAAATAAACCGGATGGCCGTTTTTCAGGGCGAACCCCACTTCCGAGTCCCGCTTGGAGCCCCCGATCCCTGGCCCGTGGCCGGCCCGGGGATCGATGATCACCACCGGCCGCCGGTCGGACCGGGTGGGCTCGGCCGGGTCCGGGATGATCCGGACCAGGTCGTAGTTCACCGGCCGGGGCTGGTCCCGGCCCGATCGGATCGTCTCGTAGTCAAACTGGAGCACCGGCGGCTGGCCGGACCGGATGTGGTCCAGGTAAATGTTGCCCCGCTTGCGCAGCACATCCAAAACCAGTACGCTGCGTTGATAGATATCGGTCAGATAGGCGGCCGCATCTCGAAACGGGGCGGCGCCTTCGGTCTGTGCGGATGGACGGTCCATGGGGACTCCTTTCAGGGGAACGGTCAAGGTTAAAAAACACCTTGTGAATGGATGCAACTATAAAAAGAAGACGCCTCGCCTGTCAAGCGCCAAAGCAACTCCCCGGTCCGCCGAATGACACCCTCCGCATGGACCCGAAAGAAACGAAGTCGGAAAATACCATCCATCCCCCCTTCAAATACCCAAAAGAACCCATATTCTCAGCATCGGGCGTCTGCCATTCTGACCAGGGTGCGGAGCCACGCCGGGGCTCCGCCGTTTCCCGAGTGATCGCGGCATCCATTCAACCCGCATAAGGAGGCGCATCCGTCATGCTCGATCCCAAAGACGTTGTCACGGATCTGTTCCAAACAGCCGACATCCGGACGGACGGGAAACATCCCTGGGACATCCGGGTGACCGATGACCGGTTTTACGCCCGGGTCGTCCGGGACAAAAGCCTGGGACTCGGGGAAAGCTACATGGAGGGGTGGTGGACCTGCGGCCGGATCGATCAGTTGATCGAGCGGATTCTGTTGTCCCGGCTCGAGGGGCGGCTGGCCGACAATTTCCGGCTGAAGGCCGCCCTGATGGCCGCCCGGCTCGTCAACCGCCAGTCCCGGTCCCGGTCGTATCAGGTGGCCGAGCGCCACTACAACCTGGGTAACGATCTCTTCTTCGCCTTTCTAGACCCCTACCGCCAGTACAGTTGCGGCTTTTTCGAGGAGGGCGACGACGTGGAGACGGCTCAGCGCCGGAAAATGGACCTTATCTGTAAAAAGCTGAACCTGTCCCCCGGGGATCGGCTCCTGGACATCGGCTCAGGCTGGGGCGGTCTGGCGAAATACGCGGCGGAGCACCATGGCTGCGAGGTGACCGGGATCAACATCTCCGATGCCCAGATCCGCTACTCCCGGCGGATCTGCCAGGGGCTCCCGGTGACCTTCCGCCATCAGGATTACCGGGACTTGACCGAAACCTACGACAAGATCGTCTCGGTGGGGATGTTCGAGCACGTCGGGCCCAGAAACTACGAGACCTTCATGAACACGGTCCACCGGTGCCTGAAGCCGGACGGGATCTTCCTGCTCCATAGCATCGGAAACAACGAAACCGGAATCCACGGCGACCCCTGGATGGAGAAATATATCTTCCCCAACGGGAAGCTCCCCAGTATTCGGCAGATCGCCGGGTCCATCGAGGGGCGGTTTGTCATGGAGGACTGGCACAATTTCGGCCCCGATTACGACCGTACGCTCATGGCCTGGCACCGGCGATTCATCGACGCCTGGCCGGAACTGGCCGACCGCTACGGGGAGCGCTTTAAGCGGATGTGGGAGTATTATCTCCTGTCCTGCGCCGGAGCGTTCCGGGCTCGATCCATCCAGCTCTGGCAGGTGGTCATGACTCATGAAGGGAGCCGACAGCCGGACTGCCGGTACTGAGGACTGAGGACTGAGGATGTAGGAGCAACCGCCGGCTTACAAGGTAAATTAGGTTATGGGTTATCGAAATCGAAATCGGGATCGGGATCGAAATCGAAA
>CAYNGG010000286.1:0-5595 GCA_964396575.1 uncultured Desulfobacteraceae bacterium
CTGGGAAAAAGTTCCCAGGCTGTCTTCAATGAAACCACGCTTCAAGCATGGTTAAGGCTCGCGGATTTCCCCATTCAACGCCCCCTGTGTACAAGCCCTCCAGAAAACCTTTCGATGTCCAAAAAAGGCGTGACATCACTCCCAAAACCTGTTATCCGATAAGCTTGATGGCCATGTAATCGACCCCCAAAGGGACTTAACATCCCATTAAACAAGACCTTTAAATGAGCCGACCCCGCAAACTCAGCCCCTACCAAAGCTCGAAGCAGCGGACCGGTGCGGGTTGAGTCAAGAGATGCGGCGCTGTGTTGTTGAACCTGGATAGCCGTAATCGGAGGTGTATCTTCTTTTAACCCGTTGGAGGTAAAACAATGAGGTATTTTCGGGGTTATCCGCCAGGAGCCTGGGCCGTTGTCATGTTATGCATCATCATCATTGGATGCGCCCAATCGCTTCCCCCAGACCGATCGACCGTTCACCCCCGGACCGTCACCAGCCATTCGTCCCCGCCCCTGGCCGCGCCCCCCAAAACCCTGGCCATTTTCAACTTTGAAAACAATTCCGTCACCGATTCCGCCCAATACGCTCCGTTAAGCAAAGGCATCCCCGCCATCCTGATCACGGAGCTGAGCCACGCCGGCCCTTCCCTCAAGCTGATCGAACGGTCCAAAATCGCATCCCTTTTGAAAGAAACGGCCCTGACCCAGTCGGGCGGGGTCGATGAATCAACGGCCATCCAGGCCGGAAAAATCCTGGGAGCCGAAGCCATCGCCTTCGGCTCTTTTATTGTGCTCGGCCCCCAGGTCCGAATCGACACCCGGATCATCGGCGTGGAGACCTCCGAGGTCATCATGGCTGAATCGATCACGGGCGACAGCCGGAATTTCATGACCCTTATCGGGCAGCTCGGGGCCAAGATCGCCGGCTCCCTGAATGCCCGCACCGGCCCTTCGTCCGGCGGAAAGGGCGGAGATATCCAGGCGGCGGTCCTCTTTTCCAGGGGCGTGGACGCCTGGGACCGGGGTGAGCGTCAAAGGGCCAAAGGGCTTTTCGATCAGGCCATATCCCGGGACCCCACTTATCGGGACAAAGTCGCCTCGATCCGGGCGTCAGCGCCGGCCGCCCCGGTTTCGGGGCCGTCACGGCCCAGCGAGAAGAAAGCCGAGCTTCCCCCCGATACACCGGACACCAAGACCGTGGAGGCTGAGGGGATGAGCTTCATCTCCCGGGCCGATGCCATTCGTCAGGCCCAGCGGGCGGCGGTGGAGCAGGCCATGGGCGTATTCGTCCAGTCCCTCACCGAAGTCGAGGATTATGAGGTCAAAAAGGAATCGATCTTCTCGCGGAGCGAGGGCTACATCACCCGATACCGGGTCATCAAGGAGCTGGCGGCGGATGACCAGTACATCGTCGGCATCCGGGCTCAGGTCTCTTTATCCAAAATCAAGGATGACCTGGTGGCGATGAAGATTCTCCTCGATAGCATGGACCGCCCCACGGTGATGGTGCTCATGGAGGAGCATTACCCGGCTGCCATCCCGGCCGACATGGCGCTCGCCGAAACCGAAATGGTTCGGTATCTCAAGGAGCGGGGCTTCGACCTGGTGGACCCGGCTCAGATCGAGCGAATCCAGTCGGTCAACGCGGCCAAGGCGGCCCTGGCCGGCAACCCCGACGCCGCCAAGCAGCTCGGCCTCCGGATGGGCGCCCAATACGTGATTGTCGGCAAAGCGGCGGTTCAGGACATCGGAGAGGCTTATGCCGGCTCGGGGCTCCGGTCCCTCCAGGCGACCCTTCAGGCCCGGATCATTCAGTCCCAGACCGGCTCCATTCTCGGCTCCACGGTGAAAAGCGGGGCGGCGGCCCATGCCAGCCCCCTCGCCGGCGCCTCCATGGCCCTTTCCAAAGCGGCCCGGAAAGCCGGGGACGAGTACCTCGTCGATACCATCACCGATTCGTTCCAGGATTTTCTCAACAACGGAATTCCGATCCAGGTTTACGTCAACCATGTGACCACCTTTCGGGAGAGCACGGCGATCACCGACCGGCTGTCCGAGCTGGACGATGCCGTTGATGTCAAAAAGGAAGGGTGGAGCCGGGCCGGCGGTCTCCTGATCCTCAATGTCCTGTTCAAGGGAACCGGTGAGACGCTGGCCCGGACCTTAGACGGCCTCACCGTGTCCGGCCGATCGCTGGAAGTGGTGGACGTGGCCGCCTCCAGAGTGGAGTGCTCGCTTCGCTGACCCAACGCCTGTCCCAAGAATCACCTCAGCCCAGGGGGAAATCAGATGAAACACACGACCAAACAATGGGGGGGGGGAGCCATCGGCCCGCTGCTGATGGCCGCTGTGCTCGGCGCCTGCGCTGAGTGCTGAGTGATGTGTGGTGAGTCTTCAGTCCTCAAAACTCAGTCCTCAATCGGGTAAGCCGGGAGATCGAGCAAAAGGTGATCCATGCCGGAACCGCACACACACTCGACACCGGCTGGTGGGGGATGCTCATCCCGACATTGATCAGCGATCAAAATTTGTGCCGGCTTCGCGCTTTTTTTATCCGCGGATAGACTTGGGCATGGTGAAGAATCTCGCTCTTCCCCCGGCCCCAAGCGTGTGTAAAGCACAGGGACCTACGCGGAGATCTATATGGCCAACCGTGGGCATGGGCTTTCAGGAAAACATCGTCGGCATCGGCACCGACGATGAGCGGAATGCCCCCCACCGGTGGGTGGAGATTATCCCGATCGATTGCCGGGAATGATAATCCAAACGGAAAGGAGATCGGCGGATGAAACAACACAACTGGTGGACCATGACAGGCGTACTCGTGATGGCGCTCATCGTTGCGATGCCCGCCACCGCCGCCACCGCCGCCCCGGCCGAGCCGTCGGACCCGGAGGCGGCTAGCCGGGATCTGGGGCTGGCATTGCGGCATTACTATGACGGGGAGTACGCCCGGGCCTTGCCCATTTTCAGAAATTTGGCCGAGGAACTGGATACTCTGGACCTGATGTTCTGGACCGGCACCAGCGCGGCACGGGCCGGAGAATGCGAGCTGGCGGTGGAAACCCTCAAACAGCTCCTGGCTCAGCGGCCGGACCTTCTCCGAGCCCGGCTCGAGCTGGGCGTCACCTACGAGCGGTGCGGAGACCCGGACAGGGCCCGGGCGGAATTCGAGACGGTCCTGGCCCAATCGCCGCCGCCGGAGATTCGAACCGCCGCCAGCAGCTACCTGGCCCGAATCGATGAAGGCCGGCCGACCCGTGCCTGGCGCCTCCGGTTTTCCCAGGGATATCAGTACGACGACAACATTGCCGGCGGGCCGGACCAGGACGTCATCGACGACGGGAATATCGCCATCTACCTCGACGACGGCGCCCGAAAGACCAGCGGGGACAATTGGCTCACCGGGCTGCGGGGCGACTTCCGCCACGACCTGGGGCCGTCCGGCGGCCTCTTCTGGCACGGCGGCCTCGACTTTTATTACAGCCACAGCTTCGAGGATGCCGACTATCACTACATGAAAACCGACCTCTTCACCGGTCCGTATTGGGCCGGGAGGGCCGACGTGATCCAGGCGCCGGTGGGATACACCTGGAAGCGCTACGGCGGCAACTGTCTGTCCGGCACCTTCCACATCACCCCCGCTTATGAACGGCGGCTCAGCCCCGCCTTCGGGCTCGGCGCCTCCTACCGGCTGGAAGTGGAGCGCTACGACGATGACCGATACACGAGCGCCGGGTATGACAACGAGGCCCATACCTTCTCCTTCGGCCCCAATCTTTACCTGATGGACCGTCAATACCTGATATCCGGCCGGGTCGCCTACGAGCTGCTCGACGCCGATGCCGATCGGCACAGCTTTGACGCGGCTCACCTGTCCGCATCCGTTTTTACCACGCTGGAAACCGATACCGAGCTGTTCTTTCGCTACAAATGGACCGACCGGACCTATGACGGCCCGGCGGCCGTTTATTCCGAAGACCGGGAAGATTCCCGACACACCCTGGTGGGGGTCATCGCGCAAAACTTCCTGACGCACTACTTTGCCGCTCTGGAAATCGCCTACATGAAAAATAGCTCCAACGCTGACCTCTATGACTTCGACAAGACGACCGTTACCCTCAGCGTGGGGCTCAACTACTAGCATTTAAGGAGAACGACATGAGAACCAATTGGATATCTTTCGCTCTGATACCGGTCAGCGTCACCTGCCTGATCCTTTGGAGCTCGGCTCCCGTGGCGGCGGCGGATGCCTACGTGATCGGATCGCAATCCAAGGCGCTGCTGACCCAATCGGATGCCGCGTCGCCGGACAACTACGCCGTGGCCTATTACCTGGGCAAGGCCTATTTGGCCGATGGGGAAACCGATGCCGCCATCGAGGCCTGGGAACGGTATGTCGCCATGGCCCCGGCCGACGGGAAATCCGCTGCCGTCCGGGAGCGGCTCACGGTCATGAAGCTCCGCCGGGCCGACCGGCTCGCCCGGGAAGCGGCGGCCGGCCGGACCCCATCCGGGGAGATCGAGGGGAACACGGTCGCCGTCCTCAACTTCCAGACCCCGCCCGATTCGGATTCGGCGGTTCTTTCCAAGGGCCTGACCGCCATGATCATCACCGACCTGTCCAAGGTGCCGACGCTCAAGGTGGTCGAACGGGAAAAGATGCAGGCCCTGCTTCAGGAAATTCGGCTGGGACAGACCGGGCTGGTGGATGAAGCGACGGCGGTGGAGGCCGGCCGCCTTCTGCTCGCCAGAAACCTGGTCCGGGGCGACCTCACCCCGCCCGATCCGGAAACCATCCGGGTGACCTCAACGGTCACCGAAACCCTCAACGGAACGGACCTGGGCGGGCCGGACGCCGAAGGGCCGGTGGACGAGCTCTTCGAGATGGAAAAGCGCCTGGTCTTCGGTATCCTCAGCACCATGGGGATCTCCCGGGAGGACATGGACCCCGAAACCCGAAAGGCCGTCGATGCCTACCACACCCGGAGCCTGGACGCCCTGATGAGCTACGCTCAGGGGCTCGATTATCTGGATGGCGGCCAATTCGGCGAGGCCAGGGGCGCCTTTCAAAACGCCGTCGAGCTGGACCCGGAATTCGACCTGGCCAACGAGGCCATGATCTCCACGCCGGCGGATTTGAGCAGCGTGGAAGATCTCGAAGGGCTGGAGCTTTTAGAGCTTGAGGCCGAAGACATGGCCGGTGGCCAGACCGATGGACTCGACACCGATACCCAGATCGACCTGGCGGATATCGAGATCGTGGACGTGGCTCAGGACGCTATCTCGGCGGAGCTTTCAAACGAGCTGCTCTGGCGGGAATCCCCGGCATTTCCGGAAAAGCCGGACACCGCCGGCGACGTCCAAATCGATTGGTAAACTCCCGCTGGATCGGGAGCTGAATACAGGAGGAACGCAATGAAACGGAACTGGATTCATAACGTCATAATGATTATCGCCATCGGGTGCCTCACCCCGGCGGCCGCGCTGGGTGCCGTGCCGGGCATCGATCAAGACGCTTGGGGAGTTGCCTATAGAGAAAATGAATTTTCAATATCGCTCGACTTTTTCTTTAAAGTGATCGACCATGACGGCA
>CAYNGG010000287.1:0-3626 GCA_964396575.1 uncultured Desulfobacteraceae bacterium
GCCGCTGGCTACTTTTTTCTCCAGTCGCGGGAGTCATCCTATGTGGCCGATCTGCGCAACGCCCTGGCCGCGGAAGGCGTCACCCTTGAGGAATATGACGTCCGGAAGCTCTACTGGCTCCACTGGCTGACTCATTTGGGCGGGCTGGACAAGGAATTCGGCGACCTCCGGAACCGCTACCGCAAGACCCTTCAACGGGCGTTTCAGAACCGCCTTGACGTCAGCAAGGATCGGCTGAAGATCCTGGAATCGCTTCAGGCTTTTTCCGAGGCGGTCCCGTCGGTAACGGAGGAGCCCTGGTGGGCGGAGGCGGGCTATGACGAGAAGCTCGGGCAGGAGATCGCCTTTGTCCGGTCCTGGCGGGACCTGGCACTCGAGATCACCATTGCCCGGGATTTTTCGGAGCGGCTGAGCGCCATCCGGGCCGCCCTCCGGTCGAACCGCTTTATCGACGCGGATGACCCGCTCTATGCGCTCATGGCCCGGCAGTACCTGGCCGGTCAGGTCGTCCGGGCCATCATGGAGATGATAGCCAATCCGGAAACCGAGGGGATCGTCCGGGCGGCCGTCCCCAACGAGATCGACGCCCTGGCCGGGGATGCGATCCCGTTTATCCTCATCCAAAGCCGCCTCGGTGAAAAACGGCTCGACTATTGGGCCTGCTACCGGCTTCGGGGGGAGATCGCCGATGCCATCGACACACTTCAACTGGGCGTTGAAAACCGGCGCTTTCCGGTGGAAACCACCCTGAAGGAGATCTTCGACGTTCCGTCGGCCGAAACCCGTCGGCGGATCTGGATGGCCGTCATTGAAGAGGTCAAGGCGCGCTACCTCTTCGAAACCGTCTCCGATGCCTGGCCGCGGGAGGTCACCCCGCTCTACCAGCTTCTCTCAGACAAGCTGGAGATCGCCCCCGATTCCCGCGACCCCCTTTTGCCCTATCTCTCCAGCCGTCCCATCTACCAGGCGGAGCTGGACGTTCTCCTCGCCCTGGTGAGCACCCGGTGTCTTCAGTATGCCATGATCGATCTGGTCAAGGAGGTCCAAAACCAGATGGAGATGAAGGACATCATCGACGTCTGGCGGATCACCGACCTCGCCGACCGGCTCGACGATCTCCGCCCGCCGGACCGGACCTACCTTCAGGCCCAGCGGGCCTATTTCGAGGACCAGCATCAGGAGCTGATCTGGCTGAGGGATGTTGCCGAAGTCTGGAACGCCGGCAACCGTGAGGGGGCGTCGGAATTCGCGCCGTCGTTTACGGACTTGCTGATCCGCCTCTGCCGGGACGCCGGGACCCTCGACGCGGGGGTCTGCGCCGACGTGGACGGCTGATCAGGGCGACAGCAGAAACCGCGCCATCCGTCGCTCCAGCTCATAACGGAAGTCATCTCCCATCCAGAACCGGGCGTAAGCCTCGTACCGGAGATCCTTAAAGAGCCAGGATGGGGCGTAAACCCCCTGGACATGCGGGTAAACGTAGATCGGGCCGTCCAGGTCGATCCGCTTGTCATCCGGTTTGGATGCGATCCGCTCGGCCGTCGCCTCGTCCACGGCCAGCTCGAACCGATGGGTCAGCGCCAGGACCTTCAGCTCGCACCGCCCGAAAAAGACGTCCGCGGTCTCGTCGGTAGCAAGGGTCGCCTGGATTGAATAGACTCCCTTGTCGAAGTCGTATCCGCCATCCAGAACAAAGGTGATCCGGGCCGAATTCACATAATAGCGTTGCCGATCCAGTTGGATCCCGATAAAGCGGCTCACCCGAATCCGCTCGGTTCGGACGGCCTCGGCCAGGAGCCGCTCGACCCGCCGGCGGGCAAAAGGGGTCCATTCCGGCTCCGCGTCCCGGAGCCGCTCCCGGGTCCATTCCTCAAAGGATCTCAGGTAGTGCTCGAAAAAGGTCTCCCCGGTCTTGGACAGACCGTCCTCGGTCCGGGTCTTTAAGCGTTCGGCCCCGTCGATAAAGGCCAGAAAGTCGTAAACGCAGTCGCCGAGCCGGGAGATGGGGGCCGTGCCCCGCCGAGGCCGTTCGGCATCGAGCCGCTCCCGGCACTCAGGCGGAATTTCCTGGGCCCCGACGCCGACGGCCAGGGTAATAAACCAGACCACCAGGCCGAGGGCCAGGCCCTTAGAGCAGCCCCTCTTCATCCTTGGCCCCCCGCTCCGAAACGGGCGGAGAGTAAAGCTCATGGAGCATGTACTCCTCGATGATGTTTGACGCGCTCAGATCCACATCATCTTTCTTTTTCCGGCCCCGGACGTTGAGCTTCGCGCCCTTTCCGCCGCCTTCGGCCATCTGGAAAAGCTCGGTTTTGAAATTGTCGAAGTGTTTTTTGAGCAGGACGAGAATCCGGCGCTGGGTCTCCGGCGGCTGCCGCATCACCGTTTCCAGAAACCGGAGAATGTCCTGGATCAACCGGTGTTCCATTATGGTTTCTCCGCGTCAGGAGTTGTCTTCTTCATCGCCATCCTCCTCGCTCGACTGGCCCGATTTGGCAAAGGCGTTTCGCATATCGATGTCCGCGTTCAGGTTCTTCATCCGGTAGTAGTCCATGACCCCGAGCCTTCCTTTTTTGAGGGCCGAGGACATGGCCAGGGGGACCTTGGCTTCGGCCTCCACCACCTTGGCCCGCATCTCCAGAATCCGGACCCGCATCTCCTGCTCCCGCTTTTCGGCCTGGGCCTGAGCGATCTTGGTTTCGGCCTCGGCCTGCTGCACCTCGTGCCTGGCGCCGATGTTCTGGCCGACGTCGATGTCGGCGATGTCAACCGAAATCACGTAAAAAGCGGTGTCCTTCTGCAGCTCGTCTATGGGAATCCGGTTGGCAATGCTTTTGGGATCACCGAGGACGTCCTTGTGGGAGTCCGCGGAGCCGATGGCCGAAACGATCCCCTGCCCCACCCGGCCGAGGATGGTCTCCTCGCCGGCACCGCCCACCAGGTTATCGAGGTCCATCTGGACCGTCACCCTGGCCATGGCGGAGAGCTGGATGCCGTTCCGGGCCATGGCGGTGACCTTTTCGGTCTTGATCACCTTGGGCTGGACCGTCATCTGAACCGCCTCCAGAATGTTCCGGCCGGCCAGGTCAATGGCCGCGGCCCGCTCAAAGCTAAGCGGAATCTCCGCCTTTCTGGCGATGATCATCGCCTCCACCATGTCCTTGACGTTCCCCTTGGCCAGGTTGTGAGAGCCGAGAAAATCGACGCTGACGTCCAAACCGGCCTTTTCCGCCAGAATCTTCGAATCAACCACCAGATCGACATCCCCGCCGGCCAGGTGATGGGCTTCCAAAAAGCCCAGATCAATATAAATCCCGGCCTGGGACGCCTTGATCTTGGCGTCCATCACCAGCTTGACATCCCCCCCGGCCAGAAAATGGGCCTCCAGTTGAGCCGTCCGGACCCGAACACGGGAGTGGGCCGCCTTGATCTTGGTCGCCAGGATCAGCTTGGCATCGACCTTGCGCATCCGCATGATCGCCACCCGAAACGGGTTGACCGGGGCTCCGGCGATGAGCGCCTGAAACCACAGCGACCACGCATCATAGACGGCGAAGACCACCGCAATGAGGGTGATTATCGCTATGACGCCGAGGATGATCAGAAAGGTGGATGTTTCCATGACG
>CAYNGG010000287.1:3726-5594 GCA_964396575.1 uncultured Desulfobacteraceae bacterium
GGGGGCCGGGCCGTCGTCTCCAGGGGCTCGGGGGCCGCCAGCTCGGTCTCATCGTCCCGGATCTCCTGGAACCGCCGGGAAAAGGGCATCAGCCGCCGTTCGAGGGACCCCACGGCCCGGTTGTACCCCTCGACGGTCCGGTTCAGTTGCCGGCCCACCTCCGACAGATGGCCGACAAAGGTCTCCAGACGCCGGTGAAGCTCCTGGCCCTGGGCCGCGATCCGCCGGGTCTGCTCCGTCATCCGGTACTGCTGCCAGCCGAAGGCCACCGCCTTGAGCATCGCCAGGAGGGTCACCGGCGTGGTCACCAGGACCTTCTGGCCGATGGCGTATTCGAGCAGATCGGGGTCCTGGTCGAAAGCCGCCCCCAGACAAGCCTCATTGGGAACGAACATTACCACGAAATCAGGGGACGGGTCGAACTGATCCCAGTATTTCTTCCCTCCGAGCTCCCGGACCCGGCCCCGCATCGCCCGGACATGCCGGCTCAGCATCTCCCCCCGATTCCGGTCATCATCGGCTTCCACGGCGGAAAGGTAGGCGGCCAGGGGGACCTTGGCGTCCACCGGCAGCACGCTCGCGTTGGGCAGATGAATTAACAGGTCGGGGCGGCCCCCGTCTCCGGACGCCACCTGCTCCGAAAAGGCCACGTGCCGGACCATCCCCGCCATCTCCACCACCCGCCGGAGCTGCATCTCTCCCCACTGGCCGCGGACCGTCGGGGATTTGAGGGCCTGGGTGAGGGTGACGGCGGTGGTCTTGAGGTCCGCGTGGGTCCGGGTGAGCTGCTGGAGCTGCTCCGAGAGCCCCTGGTAGGCCCCCTCGCGTTTCTGCTCGATCTCCCGGAGATGGCGGTCCAGGGCCGTCAGGTTCTCCCGGACCGGGTCCACCAAATTCTGGAGCGCCAGCTTGTGAGCGGTCCAGTCGCCCCGGACCTGGGTGAGGAGCCCCGTAACCTTCTCGTCGGCCCGTTTCAGAAACTCCCCCGACTGCCGGGTCAGGGTCTGGTCGGACAGGGCATGGAAGGCATCCCGCATCTGGTCCGTTGCCCGGTCCACCCACTGTAGCTTTTCCGCGTCAGCCGACCGCCCCGCCTTAAGTTGGGCGTTTTCGATCCGGAGCGATTCGACCTCGGACGCCAGAGCCGACCGATCCGGCTCGAGGGTCGCAAGACGTTCGATTAGGCCGGCCTTTTCGGTCTCGATTTCGGCCAGCCGAACCCGGAGACTCCCGTTGGCCTCCCGCAGGCCAGCGGCCTCTTCCTCGACGGCCCCGAGCCGCCCTTGTTGCGCCTGGTGATCAGACTGGAGACGGGCCAGCTCCATCTCGACCTTGGAGACCTCCCGCTGCATCACCGACCGGCACCAGAGCCAGGTCATGAGGGTCCCGATCAGGAGCCCGCCGGCAAAGGCGGCCGCGCCGATCATCCATTGGAATTGGGTCGGGGTCAAGGGGGAAACGATGGGGAGCCGCTAAATCCGCTCGCGGATCTGGATTTCGGCCCACGCCCGGCTCAGGCTCAGGACTTCGAAGAAGTAGGTCCGCTGTTGATATTCAAATGCCCGGCGGATGCCTTCGCTCATGCCAATCAGGCGGACCTCCTTCATGTTGGGCAAGGTGATGTGAAACGACGCCGACATTTTCCGGGAGCCCGGGTCAATGGAGATCCCGAGGAGCTTGATGAGGACCTGGCCGGAAAGAACGGGGACCGGGCTGTGCGGATAGATCTTGGTTCGCTTGACCAGGGTGGAGCTTTCGCCGGGGGGCGGTGTGGACCCGACTGGAGAAGCAGGCTCGTTTCCGTTACCGGGCTCCGGATCTCCCGACCCCGGCTCTTGCGGATTAAGACGGCCGAGCTGATTCTGGAT
>CAYNGG010000288.1:0-5583 GCA_964396575.1 uncultured Desulfobacteraceae bacterium
CAGGTCCTCGTCGGGAGACTTGTCACACCGTCGGATCTCGCACCACTTGTCTAAAAACCGGAGACAGGCGTCGCGGTCGGCGGGGGTGATGGGCGCCACCCGAACCCTGTCGGAAGCCACGTGGGACTTTCGGAACTGGTTGATGAGATTCCGCTTTTTGGCGTAGCGGTTCCCCTTGAGATCCGCGAGATCCTCGGTCCGGTAAACGTAATCGGACAGGCCCGTCTCCTCAGTGATGCAGAAGTGCTCGGCCACCTGGTCCTCTCCGGCCCGGTCAATGTATTCCCGGGGGACAAACCAGTAGGCGGTAAAACCGAGGCGGCGGGCGATCTCGGCCAGATCCGCCGGTGGCGGCTCCCGGGTCGGGGAGACCGGGAGGATGAGGTGGCGGTAGGGTTCGTAAACGGCGGTAAACTCGACACCCACCACCAGGGTCTCATCGTCGATCACCGCCCCGTAAGGCTGGTAGAGGTCCGAGTGCCAGACGATGATGGAGGGCAGCGAGTAAACGCAGAGCGGATAGTGCTGACGGCTGAAAAAGGGGCGGAGCCGGGGGAAGTCCTCGGCCGTGATCGGGGTAAACCGGGATATCTTCACGGGGAGCCCGCCGTCCGTCTCATGGCGACGGCGCCGGCCATGGGCGAAAACCCCAGGTGATGATACAGAGGCGCTGACCCCCCTTCGGCGATGAGGCCGATCCAGTCGAGGCCGTCGGCGGTGAGCCGGTCCAGGATGGCCGAGACGATCCGGGTCCCGATCCCCCGCCGGCGATGGTCAGGGATCACTGTCACGTCCTGAATGTAGGCATCGGAAACGCCGTCGCTGATGGCCCGTCCCATCCCGATCACCGCACCCTCCGCCTCGGCGACGATAAAGCAGTGGCTCCCGGCCACGATCCGGGCCACGATATCGAGATGGTCGGGAGCCGCCGGCCACCACCTTTGGGCGCGGTAGAGCTGGGCGATTCCGATCAGATGGCGGGTTTCGGGACGGAACAGGGAGCTAATCGTCACCATCCGAGGAAGTCTCGCAGGCGGCCTCGCGGTTGGGATAGAGGACCGTTATCCGGTCCCGCCCCTTTTGCTTCGAGATGAACATGGCCTTGTCGGCGCGCTTGACGAAATCGGTGATCTTTTCCTCAAGCTGATATTCGGTGACCCCCATGCTGACGGTGATGGTGGTGGGCTCTCCATCCTCGGGCTGAAAGCGGCGGGCGGCAATGGCGCTTCGGACCCGTTGAGCTACCGTAATCGACTCCTTGCCGCAGGTCTCCGGAAGGATAATGGTGAACTCCTCGCCGCCGTATCGATAGGCCGAGTCGGTCTTCCGGAGGCTCTCCTGAATCGCCCGGCCGAGCTTAGCCAGGACCTTGTCCCCTTCGAGGTGACCGTAGCGGTCGTTGTACTGTTTGAAGTAGTCGATGTCCATCAGAAGAAGGCCCAGGGGACGACGGTGTCGCCGGGTCCGCTCCACCTCCAGCTCGAGCTGGGCATAGAAGTGGCGGGAGTTGTAGAGCTTGGTGAGCCCGTCGGTGATGGCCAGGTTCTGAAGCTCCTTGCGAAGCTGCCGCTCCCGGAGCACGCGGCGCAACCGGAGGAGCAGCTCCTCGAATCGAACCGGCTTGAAGACGAAGTCGCTCGCCCCCTTGTCGATGGCTTCCTTGTAGGAGTAGTCGCCACTGTAGCCGGTCATGACGATGACCTCGATGTCGTGATCCTGCTTGATCCGCTCGGTCAGCTCCAATCCGTCCATGCCGGGCATCATGATGTCGGTGATGACCACCTCGAACGGGTTGGAATCCAGGAGGCTCAGGGCCTCCTCGGCGTCAGCGGCGGTCTGGGTCTGATAACCCACCGTCTCGATAAACTCCTTCATCAGGTACCGGATGGTGTCGTCATCGTCAACAATGAGGATGTGCGTATCCATGGCTATTGTCCGGCCGGGGGTTTTAGGTTATGGTGGCGGTAGCTGATGTATGGATTAAAATCAGTTGACACGATCGGTATCGGTTTGTTAAGAAACAGCTTCTTTTTACAATAAATTTTTTTGTATATCCTTAACGCCGGCACCTGTCAACCGACTTTTTATTATTTATCTTATCACCCAGGCCGTTGATGCCATCATGAATCCGGCCGCAACCTCAGACAGCGGAAATGAATCAAGACCATATTCGAAATTTCAGTATTATCGCCCATATCGATCACGGAAAATCGACCCTTTCCGACCGGCTCATTCAGCGGGCGGACCTGATCGCGGACCGGGACTTCCAAGACCAGATCCTGGATACCATGGACATCGAGCGGGAGCGGGGGATCACCATCAAAAGCCAGACGGTCTGCCTGCCTTACACGGCCGGAGACGGCCGGGCCTATATCCTCAATCTCATCGACACCCCGGGCCACGTGGACTTCAGCTATGAGGTCTCCCGGGCCCTGAAGTCCTGCGAAGGGGCTTTGCTCCTGATCGACGCCAGCCAGGGAGTGGAAGCTCAGACCCTGGCCAACCTTTATTTAGCCCTTGAGCACGACCTCGAGATCATCCCGGTGATCAACAAGATCGACCTGCCCTCCGCCGACATTGACCGGGTCCGGGGACAGATCGAGGATGACCTCGGGCTGGACCCGGACACCGCGTTATTGGTCTCGGCCAAGGATGGAACCGGGATCACGGAGGTGCTCGAGGCCATTGTCAGCCGGCTGCCGCCCCCCCAGGGAGACCCCGACGCCCCCCTCAAAGCCTTGATCTTCGATTCCCATTACGATCCCTTCCGGGGGACCATCGTCCACGTCCGGGTTTTCGAGGGTCGAATCCGGATCGGAGACACGATCGTCTTTTTCTCCAACTCGGCTACCTACAAGGTCGAGGAAGTGGGGATTTTCCAGCTTGTCCGGATTCCCAAAAAGACCATCGGGGCCGGGGAGGTGGGCTACCTCATCGCCGGCATCAAGACGGTGAGCGACACCCGGTGCGGGGATACCGTCAGCCTGAAGGGCCAACGCCGCGACCGGCCGCTGTCCGGATTCAAGGAAACCAAGCCGGTGGTCTTTTCATCCATCTACCCGGTGGCATCGGACGATTATGAGGACCTGGCCACCGCCCTGGAAAAGCTCAAGCTCAACGACGCCTCCCTTATCTACGAAAAGGACACGTCGGCGGCGCTGGGTTTCGGGTTCCGGTGCGGGTTTCTGGGCCTGCTCCACCTGGAGGTGGTTCAGGAGCGGCTGGAACGGGAATACGACCTCTCCCTCATCCTCACCGCGCCGTCGGTCCGGTACGAGATCACCCTGAACGACGGGACTCAGACCATTATCGACAATCCGGCGCATTATCCCGACCCGTCGGAGATTTCGACCACCCGGGAGCCTTATATCCGGGCCGCCATCATCGTCCCTGACCGTTACATGGGCCAGGTGATGAAGCTCTGCATGGACCGGCGGGGGATCAATCGAAACTATCAGTATCTGACCAGCGACCGGCTGGAGATGATCTTCGACATCCCCCTGGCCGAGGTGATCTACGACTTCTACGACAAGCTCAAATCCGCCACCCAAGGATACGGCTCCTTTGACTACGAGATCAAGGAATATCTGGAAACCGATCTGGTGAAACTCGACATCCTCATCAACGGGGAGCGGGTGGACGCCCTTTCCCAGCTTGTTCACCGGGACCGGGCCGAGTCCCGGGCGCGGGCCGCCTGCGAACGGCTCAAGGATGAGATTCCCCGCCAGATGTTCAAAATCGCCATCCAGGGGACCATCGGCGCCAAGATCATCGCCCGGACCACCGTCAGCCCCTTTCGGAAGGACGTCACCGCCAAATGCTACGGCGGCGACATCACCCGTAAACGCAAGCTTTTGGAAAAACAGAAAAAGGGGAAAAAGCGGATGAAAATGGTGGGACAAGTCGAGCTCCCCCAGTCGGCGTTTCTCTCGGTTCTGAAGGCGGAAAACAACTGACACCTGAAAGGCAGGACAGCCCATGGGAATGACCCTGACGGAAAAGATCCTCGCGGCCCACGCCGGTCTCGACCGGGTATCGCCGGGGGACCTCATCAACGCCCGGGTGGACATCGCTCTGGCCAACGACATCACCGCCCCCATTGCCATCGAGGGGTTCCGCCGCTGCGGGGCCAGGACCGTGTTCGACCGGGACCGGGTGATCCTGGTCCCGGACCACTTCGTCCCCAACAAGGACATCCAGTCGGCCATGCAGGTTCAAATTCTCCGAAACTTCGCCCGGGAGCAGAACCTGACCTACTTCTTCGACGGCGGCGAGGTGGGGGTGGAGCACGCTCTGCTCCCGGAAAAGGGCCTGGTCCTGCCCGGCGACCTGGTCATCGGGGCTGACAGCCACACCTGCACCTACGGCGGGATCGGGGCCTTCGCCACCGGCGTCGGCAGCACCGACCTGGCCGCGGCCATGGCCATCGGCGAGGTCTGGCTCAAGGTCCCCGAGTCCATGCGCTTTACCTATACCGGCACGCTCCGGCCGTGGGTGACCGGCAAAGACCTGATCCTCCACACCATCGGCGACATCGGCGTGGACGGAGCCCTTTACCGGGCCACCGAATTCACCGGGCCGGTCATCGAAGCCCTGGACGTCGCCGGCCGCCTCACCATGGCCAACATGGCCATCGAAGCGGGGGCTAAAAACGGGATCATCGCCCCCGACGCCGTTACCGAGGCTTATGTCAAGGAGCGGGCGGTCCGGGCCTACACCCCCGTCCAGAGCGATCCGGACGCCGTTTACTCAGTGGAGCGGTCCTACGAGGTCTCGGCGCTCGAGCCCCAGGTGGCCTTTCCCCACCTTCCGGAAAACGCCCGGGGGATCAGCGAAGTCGGAAATGTCCCCATCGACCAGGCGGTGATCGGATCGTGTACCAACGGCCGAATCGAGGACCTCCGGACCGCCGCCACGGTGCTGAACGGCCATCGGGCCGCCACCGGGGTCCGGCTGATCATCATCCCGGCCACGCCCCGGATATACCGGATGGCCCTCGACGAAGGGCTGTTCACCGTTTTCACCGACGCCGGAGCCATCATCAGCCCGCCCACCTGCGGTCCCTGTCTGGGGGGTCACATGGGCATCCTGGCCAAAGGAGAGCGGGCGGTGGCCACCACCAACCGGAATTTCGTCGGCCGGATGGGTCACCCCGAAAGCGAAGTGTACCTGGCCAATCCAGCCGTGGCCGCCGCATCCGCGGTCCTGGGCCGGATCGCATCCCCCGACGACCTTTAAACCCTTTGCAGGAGAAGACCATGGAGATTACGGGAGTCGTCTGGACCTTTGGCGACGACGTGGACACCGACCTGATCATCCCCGCCCGGCACCTGACCACCAGCGACCCGGCGGAGCTGGCCCGGCACTGTATGGAGGACGCCGACCCCGCTTTTGCTGAACAGGTCCGCCCCGGAGACATCATCGTGGCCGGCAAAAACTTCGGGTGCGGCTCATCCCGCGAGCACGCCCCCATTTCCATCAAGGCCGCCGGCGTGGCCTGCGTGGTGGCCAAAAGCTTCGCCCGGATCTTTTACCGGAACGCCTTCAACATGGGCCTGCCCATCCTCGAATGCGAGGCGGTCG
>CAYNGG010000289.1:0-5582 GCA_964396575.1 uncultured Desulfobacteraceae bacterium
ATGGAGTCCTTCCGGAGAAGGCTATTAAGAACATAAACCTGGTCGTGGACCGGGAAGAGGAGACGGAATTATGCTCAACGAGTTGAGTATCAGCGATTTTCTGGCGCGGACCGCCGCGGACAAGCCGGTGCCCGGCGGCGGGAGTGTGGCGGCCCTGGCGGCGGCCCTGGGCGCGGCCCTGGCCGAGATGGTGGCCGGACTGACCGTCGGGCGGAAGGGGTTCGAGCCGGTGGACGAGGAGATGGCCGGGATTATCCAAACCGCCGGGGGGCTCCGGAACAAGCTCTCCGCGGACATCGACCGGGACGCGGACGCCTACAGTGCGGTGATCGCCGCCTTCCGGAAGCCCAAGGCGGACGAGGCGGAGGCCGAGGCCCGGCGGAAGGCGATCCAGGACGCCTTTAAGCGGGCGGCCCTGGTCCCTCTGGACGTGGCCAACGACGCGGTGGAGGTGATGGACCTGGCCGGAGCGGTCGTGGCCCGAGGGAACCCCAACGCGGTGACGGACGGGGCGGCCGCGGTGTTGATGGCGCGGGCAGCGGCCCGAGCGGCGCTGCTCAACGTCCGGGTCAACCTCGGTTCGATCCGCGACGAGGCTTTTGTGGCCGAGGTCTCCCGTCAGGCCGAAGCTCTGGATGGGGAAGTCCGGACCCGGGAGCAGGCTATTCTGGCGGGGATTTCCATGTAGCCCGACCCGCCCCAACCTATCCCGACATGAGATCGGCGACTTTTGCCAGCAGTCCATCCATTGAAAAGGGCTTTTCGATCAGGTGGGTACCCGGTTCCAGTATCCCCTGGTCGGCGATGACGTTGTCGGTGTAGCCGGACATGAAAAGAGCCTTCAGGCCGGGCTGATCCATCCGGAGCCGCTCGTAGAGGGCCCGGCCGTTCATCCCCGGCATCACCACGTCGGTGAGCAGGAGATCGACGCGCTCCGGCATTGTTGCGAAGGTTTCAATCGCCTTGGCGGGGCTGTTGGCGCTGATCGCGTGATGGCCCGCCCGGCGGAGCATTTCAACGGTCATCCGCCGGACCATATCATCGTCTTCCACCACCAGGATCGTCCCGGATCGGGGGCTTTTCGCGGCAGCCGGAACATCGGCTTCGGGCGGTGGCATGGTCTCCCCGCCGGTGGCGGCGGGAAAGTAAACCTTGAAGGTGGTTCCCCGGCCGGGCTCGCTGTAAACCCAGACGTAGCCCCCGTGCTGTTTGGTGATCCCGTAAACGGTGGCCAGGCCGAGGCCGGTGCCTTCGCCGGCTCCCTTGGTGCTGAAAAAGGGCTCGAAGACCTGCTCGAGGGTCGCCTGGTCCATGCCCTGGCCGGTGTCCGTCACCGACAGCAACGCATAGCGGCCCGGCCGCATAACGGACTGCTCAGCGGCTTCGGGGATGGCATCGACCGTTTTCGTGGCCGTCTCGATGGTCAGGGTTCCGCCGGCGGGCATGGCGTCGGCGGCGTTGACCACGAGGTTCATGAGGATCTGCTCGATCTGAGTAAGGTCCCCGAGGACGGGGGCGGTCTCCGGGTCCAGGCTCAGCCGGATCGTTATGTCCTCACGAATGGTCCGTCGGAGCATGTCCTCGAGCTGATGAATGAGCCGGGGGAGGTCCACCCGGCTGACGGTCAGGACCTGCTTCCGGCTGAAGGCCAGGAGCCGGCGGACCAGGCGCCGGGATCGGAGGGCCGCCTGTTGAATCGCCTCCAACTGGCTTCGCCGGTCATCCCCGTCGGGAAAGGCGTCTTGGAGCATTTGAGCGTAACCGAGGATCGGGGTCAGCATATTGTTGAAGTCGTGGGAGATTCCGGCGGCCAGCCGTCCCACCGCCTCCATTTTCATCGCCTGCCGGAGACGCCCTTCGAGCCGCTCCCGCTCCGCCTCGGCCTCCTTCTGGTCGGTGACATCCACCCCCACCGACCAGGCAAACCAGCCGGGAATGGGAGCCGTTCGGGAGACATTGGAGACCAGAATGGTCCGCTGGGAGCCGTCCTCACAGGTTAATGACCACTCCCGGTCCCGGAAATCAGGGGGCGGTCCGCCGTCCGGCGCGGCCATTCCGTCTCCCGACACCGGCTCCGGGTGGAGCCAGGCCATGGACCCGCGCCGGCCCACCACCGCATCGGCCGAATAGCCGGTGATCCGCTCGCATTCCCGGTTCCAGAAGACGATGGTCCCGGCCTTGTCAACGGCGGTCATCATCACCGGCATATTATCGACCACCCGCCGGAGCCGGTCCTCGCTCTCCCGGATGGAGGCCATCCGGCGACGTTCCGACTGAATCCAGCGGAGCTTGGCGTGGAGCAGGGCGGCCATCACCCCGATCACCGCCGCGGCCCAGGAGGTGTGGAACCACCACTTGCGCCACCAGGGAGCCGCCACCGTCACATCGATTTCGATGCCCGCCTCGTTCCAGACCCCGTCGTTGTTGGCCGCTTTGATGTGGAGGATGTAATGGCCGGGATCGAGCGCCGTGTATCGTCCAAACCGGCGGGTCCCGGCGTCGAACCAGCTCCCCTCCAGCCCCTCCAGGTAGTAGGCATAGCGGTTTCGTTCCGGTTGAGTGTAGTTGAGGGCGGCGTACTCGAACTCGAAAAAATTCTGGTTCCAGGGCAGGGTGAGCCTCCGGGTCCGTTCCGGGGTCCGGTCGGTAGGGATCGGGTGATTGGCCTGGGTGATGGCGGTGAGGACCACCGGCGGGGGATGGGGGTTTTGGCGAAGGCGGCCCGGATAAAAGCTGTTGGCGCCGTTGGTCCCCCCGAACCAGAGCCGGCCGTCGGCCGTCCGGGCCGCGCAACCGATAGAAAAGGCATTCCCCTGGAGGCCGTCCCGCCGGTCGAACCGGACCACGACCGTCTCCGTTTTCGGATCGAAGGCCAGAATCCCCGCGTTGGTTCCCAGCCAGAGCCGCCCGGCCGGATCGGCCAGGATCGAGTTGACGTCGGCGGGAATCCCGTGATCCGTTGAAAACCGGTCAAAGGTCTCCTTTTCCGGGTCGAGCCGGTTCAGCCCGCCGCCCTTGGTCCCGGCCCATAAGATCCCCTCGTCGTCCGGATGGATCGCGACCACCGCGTCGGAGGCGATGCTCCTGGGGTCCTTCGGGTCGTGGACGAAATGGGTGAACCGGCCGGTCCGCTTGTCGAACCGGGTCAACCCCCCGCCGAAGATGCTCCCGAGCCAGAGGGTCGGGGCGGTCCGGTCGTGGACCACCCGGTAGATGTCCGGGGCGTTGACCCCCGTCTCCGGGGCCTCCGGCCGTCTCGGATAGGTGGTGAGCTCCTGGGTTCGCCGGTCCAGCCGGGCCAGGCCGCCGCTGCCGTGAACCCCCAGCCAGTAGATCTCCGGCGCGGACGGGTCCTGGACCACCTCGAGAAAAGCGTCCGACTCCGGCGGCGGCTGAATCCGTTCAACCACCTTTCCCGAATCCCGGTCAAAGCGCATCAGGGGGCCGGGCAGGACGGAGACCCAGAAGTCCCCGTCGGCGTCCTCGAACAGATCGACGACGTTGTTGAAGTCGATGCTGGTGGGATCGTCCGGCTGATGCCTGAAATGGGCGTAGGTTCGAGTGCCCGGGTCGTAGCGGTCCAGCCCGCCGGTGGTGCCGATCCAGACATCCCCGTCCCGGTCCTCCAGAATGGTGTTGACCACCGGGTCGCTGAGGAAATGGGCCGGGTTCCCGTCTCCGGCGGCGTGGTGAGCGAACGCCGGGGCATAGGGGTCGATCTTGTCAACCTTGCCGGAGGTGCTCACAACCCAATAGATTCCGGTCCGGTCCCGCCGGACGTTTAAAATGTTGTCGTGGCGGATGCCGTGGGAGTCCGCCGGATGGTGCCGGTAGTTGGTAAAGGTCCCCGAGGCTTTGTCGAAAACGGTCAGGCCGTTGTCTTCCACCCAGCCGCCCAGAAAGAGTCGGCCCGTGCCGTCGTCGTAGATGAGGGCGACGGTTCCGCCGGGAAAGCTTTCCGGATCATCGGGCCGGTGGCGGAAATGACGGAAAGCCTCGGTGGTCTTGTCGAACCGGACAAGGCCGTCCTGAATCGTCCCCAGCCAGAGGATGTTAGGGTCGTCGGCGTCTTTGCCGATCCCGCAGATGATGTTGTCGTAGGTACCGAGGCTGTCGGGATTGGCCGGGTCGTGGATGTACCGGGTGACCTTTCCCGTGTGGGTGTCGAGCCGGTTGAGCCCGCTGCCCCAGAGGGCAAGCCAGAAGACGTCCGGATCGGCCGGGTCCTGGACCACCCGCCAGATATCGTCCTCGCCCAGGCTTTTGGGGTCGGCCGGATCGTGGAAGTAGTGCCGGCAGCGGCCGGTTTCCCGGTCGAACCGGTTAAGGCCATGGGCGGTGGCGATCCAGAGCGGATAGGGTGGGCGACGATCCTGGACGACGGAGTTGATGGCGTTGCTGCTGAGGCTCGACGGGTCGGCGGGGTCGTGCTTGTGAGCGGTGAAGGTGTTCGTGATCCGGTCGTACCGGTTCAGCCCCCCGCCCATGGTGCCGACCCAGAGCGTATCCGGGTCGGCGCTGTCTTCCAGGATCGCGTAGATGCTCCCGCCGGACAGACCCCGTTCGCCGGGAGGGTAGTTTTCAACCTCGTAACCGTTGTAGCGGTAGAGTCCACCCCCCTTGCTGCCGACCCAGATGAACCCGTCCCGGTCCTGGATAAAGGACTGATTGGCCACTTCTCCGATGTCGAAAACCGGGTCGAACCGGAGCCGGTGGGATTCGGAGGCGGCGGTGGGGGGAAAGAGTAAAAAAATGGCCAATAGTATGGCTGATCGACGGGACATGTTGCATTTCCTCGATTCAGGGTAATGAAAAAAGAACGACTCCCCCCGGACCGTCCTTTCAACCCGGCATTACCTTATCCGGTGGTCTGGGAGGTCCTCCGGCTGAATGCCTCCTGGAGCTTCCGGGTCACCGGCCCCGGCCGTCCGTCGCCGACGGGCCGGCCGTCGATTTCGATAAGCGGCATCACTTCGGTGGTGGTCCCGAGGAGCATCATTTCGCCGGCATGGGCCAGGTCGCTTTGGAAGACCGGAAACTCCCGGACCGGGATCGACTCGTCCGCGCAAAGGCCCAGGACGGTATCCCGGGTGATCCCGGCCAGGATGTAGTTGCTCCGGGGCGCCGTCTGAAGGGTTCCGTCGATGACGGCGCAAAAGTTGGTGTGGGAGCCTTCGAGAACAACGCCGTCCCGGACGAACAGGCCCTCGAAGGCGCCGGCGGCCTTGGCTTCCTGAGCCGCCATGATGTTGGGAACCAGGGAGACCGTCTTGACATCGCATCGGGACCAGCGGATGTCGGGAACCAGAATGGCGCCGACCCCGTTTTCCCACTCGGTCCGGGGCGGGTCAAAGGATTTGGCCGTCGCGTAAACGGTCGGCTTCGTGTCCGATGACGGGAAGGGATGCTTCCGGGGCGCGGTCCCCCGGGTCACCTGGAGATAGACCGTCGCATCCCCGGCCGTCAAACCGTTTCGGTCGATGAGCTGGTCGGCGATGGCCGGCAGGCCGTCGGTAACCTCGGGGTCGATCTTCATGGCGGCCAGGCTCCGGCGCATCCGGTCGATATGGGCATCGGGAGCG
>CAYNGG010000290.1:0-5580 GCA_964396575.1 uncultured Desulfobacteraceae bacterium
CATCGACCATGAAACAGGTTCGGCGCGCCGGGCCTGTTGAAGCATGGGCGAGCAGAGGGCCGCCCCACCGAAAGGCGCTCGATGGGACCTTTATCCGAGCTCACCCGATACCGGAATTGGTAGCTTTATGAAGATTCTCCACACTTCCGACTGGCACCTGGGCCGGACCCTTTACGGCAAGAAACGGTATGAAGAGTCCGAGGCGTTTCTGGGCTGGCTGGCCGAGGCGATCCAGACCCATGAGGTCGATGCCCTCCTGGTGGCCGGCGATGTCTTCGACACCACCACCCCCAGCAATCGGGCTCAGGGCCTCTATTACCGGTTTCTGTGTCGAGTAGCGGCTTCATCCTGCCGGCATGTGGTGGTGGTTGCCGGAAACCATGATTCCCCGTCATTTATCAACGCTCCCAGCGAGCTTCTCAAGGTCCTCGACATCCATGTGATCGGCAGTCCTTCCGACCCTCCGGACAACGAGGTCCTCGTTCTCGCTGACCCCCAAGGGGCGCCGGAGCTGATCGTTTGTGCCGTCCCCTACCTCCGGGACCGGGATATCCGATCGGCCGAGCCCGGGGAGACCATCGAGGACAAGGAGCGGAAGCTGATCGACGGCATCCGGGGCCATTATGCCAAGGTGGCGGCCGTGGCTGAAGCGAAGCGGGCTGAGCTGGGCGGCGGGGTTCCGATCGTCGCCACCGGACACCTGTTCACCGCCGGCGGGAAAACCGTCGATGGGGACGGCGTCCGGGATCTCTACGTCGGCTCGCTGGCTCATGTAACGGCCGGGATATTCCCGGACAATTTGGATTACCTGGCCCTGGGTCACCTTCACGTCCCCCAGACGGTCAACGGCGACGGTAAAATCCGATACAGCGGCGCTCCCCTGCCCATGGGATTTGGGGAAGCAGCTCAACGAAAGCGGGTCTGCCTGGTCACGCTGGGGCGTGACGGGGGCGAGGCCGACGTCCAATCCATCGATGTTCCGACGTTTCAGCGACTTGAGCGGATCACGGGGAGCTGGGAGACGATTTCGAGCCGGATTCGCGAGCTGTCCGCCGCCGGCGCCGAGGCCTGGCTGGAGGTCGTCCATGACGGCGATGAGGTGATCAGTGACCTGCGCGGGCGCCTGGATTCGGCCGTATCCGGCACGGGGCTGGAAGTTCTGAGGGTGAAAGACAATCTGATCATCGACCGGGTCCTGGAGCGCGCTTACCACGATGAAACCCTGGATGATCTCGATGAGATCGACGTCTTCCAGCGGTGTCTTGAAACCCATGCGGTGCCGGACGCTCAGCGGCCGGACTTGATGCGGGCCTACCGGGAGATCGTCGAATCTCTCCACGAAGACGATTCCCGGGCGGAATAGGGAGGCGACCGATGCGGATTCTGAGAATCCGGTTCAAGAATTTGAGCTCCCTGACCGGGGAGTGGGACATCGACCTGACCCATCCCGCGTTTGTCGCTGATGGGATTTTTGCCATTACAGGCCCCACCGGGGCGGGAAAAACCACCATCCTGGACGCCGTCTGCCTCGCCCTCTACGGGCGGACCCCCCGCCTCAACCGGGTCACCAAGGGCGCCAATGAGCTCATGGCCCGAGGGACCGGCGAATGCTTCGCCGAGGTGACCTTCGAGACCCAGGCGGGACGGTACTGTTGTCATTGGAGCCACCACCGGGCTCGGCGAAAGGCGGATGGCGAGCTTCAGGCCCCCCGGCATGAAATCGCTGATACCGGCTCCGGAAAAGTTCTTGAAAATAAGCTCAAGAAGGTCGCCGAACGGGTTGAAGCCGTCACCGGCATGGATTTTGACCGGTTTACCCGCTCCATGCTCCTGGCCCAGGGCGGCTTTGCGGCGTTTCTCCAGGCTGCCCCGGACGAGCGGGCTCCAATTCTGGAGCAGATCACCGGCACGGAAATCTACAGCCGGATATCCGTCCGGGTCCATGAGCGCCGCGCTGATGTGCATAAAGCCCTGGATACCCTCCAAGCGGTCCTGGATGACATGACCCTGTTGACGCCGGAGGCGGAGCGGGAGCTCGGCGGTCTTCTGGCTGAAAAAAACGAGCGGGATGCGGGGCTCAGCGATGAGATTGCCCTGAAAAACCGGGAGATCGCCTGGATCGAGGGCATTGACCGGCTCCGGGCGGAGCTTGCCCGGATCGAGGAGCGGAGAGCGGATTGGCGGACTCGGATGGATGCCTTCGCGCCCGAGGAAAAGCGGCTTGGGGCCGCCAACCAGGCCCTCGAGATCGCCGGCGAGCATTCCGCTCTGATGGCCATTCGCCGGCAGCAACAGGAAGATCGGCACACACTCGATAAGCGCCGACAAGATCTGCCCGACGCTGAGGCGGCCGTTGGGCTCGCAAAAGATGCCGTGGATGGAGCCGCCGGGCAGCTCGAAGCGAGAAAAGCGGAGCAGCGGGCGGGACAGGAGGCCATCGGGTCGGCTCGGGAGCTGGATCTCAAAATCGCCGAGGGGGACGAGCCCATCCAGGCGGCGGCGGATGCCGTCCAGGAAGGCCGGCGGGGGATCGAAACGCTCCAGGCCAAACAGCGGGCCGATTGCGCCGAGCTGAAAAGCCTCAACCAGTCCCGGGATGAGCTGGACCAGCGGCTGGCGGCCACGAAGGCCGATGAGCGGCTGGTTGAGGACCTGGCGGGAATCCGGGGGCGGATCGAGACCGCCCGGCAGCTCCACGCCCAGTGGGTGGCCAAGGGCGAGGAGATCGACCATGCCGAGCGGGAGCGCCGGGATGCCGATCGGGCGTGGCGATCCCAGTCCTCCCGTCTGAAAACGGAAACCCGGAGACTGGAAAAGGCTCAAGCCGAGCTGGCCGATGGAGCGGCGGCTCGTTTGAAGATCCTCGAAAACCGGGAGGCGGCCGACTGGCGGAAACACCATTCGGCCCTATCCGCGCAACGGGACCTGCTGACCCAGGCCCTTGACGCGGCCCGGTCCAGATCCACATCGAAAGCGGCCATCCAGGCGATTGATGAGCGGACGGAGACGCTGGTCATCGAGCAATCGGCGATCGGGGAGCGGATCGAGCGGCAGACCGGGAGACGGGATGCCCTGGAAAGGGAAATGGGGCTCCTGGAAACCCAGCTTACCTTGATCAAACGGGTAGAAGACCTTGAGGACGCCCGCGGCCGGCTCCAGGATGGCGAGCCCTGCCCGTTGTGCGGGGCTCGGGAGCATCCTTACGCGGCCGGAAACGTGCCGGTTCCGGATGACACCCGTAAGAACCTGAACAAGGTCAGGGCCGAATTGAAGTCCGTCTCGGACGCGGTGGCCGATCTCAAGATCGATCGGGGGCGGATCGAAACGGAGCTCGAGCAGGCGGCCGCCGGCAAAAAGGACCATGCCGAGCGCGTGGAGGAGGCCGACCGCCGGCTCGCTCAGGCCCTCTCCGCCCTCCCCCCCGAGCTCGGGCTGGACCCTTCCGCTCCGGATCTCGAGGCGGCGTTGAACGGCCAACGGGAAGACCATCAAAAGGCACTGACCCATGCCGACGGGATCATTCAGGCGGCGGAGGAGGTCGAACAGTCGATGGCGGCGTTGAGCAAGGCGCTGAATTCGGCTCGGGAATCGGCCGCGGAGGCCCGGCTTGAGGCAGAGGCCGCCGCCGGCCGGCGAAGCTCCGCTGAACAATGGCTGGAGCGGCTGAGCAAAGAGGCCGAAGACTGCCGGGGCCAGAAGGAAAGCGCCCTTGACCGACTGGGCGAGGAGCTTCGGACCTTCGGGATCGAATCCCCGGACATCGAGGCCCCCGATGCGGTGATCCAGGAGCTGACCGCCCGCCGGGATCAGTGGACGGCGCGGCAACGGAAAAAAGCGGCGCTTGATCAGAGGATCGCCGGGCTTGAGGTGACGACCCGTCATCGGGATGACCAAATCCGGGAAGCGGAAGCGGCGCTGAAAAAACAAGTGAACCTGCTGGACGGGCTCCGGCAAAAGCGGGATGCGTTAATCCGGAAGCGGCGGGAAATCTTCGGGGACAAGGACCCCGACGACGAAGCGGCCCGCCTTTCCGCGGCCGTCGATGCGGCGGACGGGGAATGGAACGCCGCTCGGGAGAAATGGAGCGCCGCCGCCCAGGCGCTCGGTCAATTGAAATCCCGGATTGAGGATCTGACGGCGGCCATTGCAAACCGAAACGACCAGTTAAAAACGGCGGAAGCATCGTTTCTGGAGCGGCTGGAGGCATTCGGATTCGCCGATGAAGCGGGCTATCGAGCCGCCAGTCTGCCGGAAAGCGATCGACGGCGTCTGGCGGAGGCGGCCCGGAGGCTGGCGGACGAAAAGACCGAGCTCCATTCTATAGAGCGGGAAAAGCGGCGGCACCTGGACCGGGAACGGCGGAAGGAAATGACGGAGGCGTCCCTGGAAGCGCTCAAAGCCGAGCTGTCGGAATGGGTCGAAAGCCAGCGGACGCTCCAGCGGGAGATCGGCGCCATCCGCCGGCAGCTCGAAGACAACGACCGCCTGAAGGGGGAGCAACGGGAACGGCTCCAGGCCATCAATGCCCAGAAGCGGGAGTGTGACCGCTGGGACTCTCTCCATAAGCTGATCGGCTCGGCCGACGGCAAAAAATACCGGAATTTTGCTCAGGGACTGACCTTCGAGATGATGATGGGCCATGCCAACCGGCAGCTTCGGAAAATGACCGACCGCTACCTCCTGGTCCGGGATGATGCTCAGCCGCTGGAGCTCAACGTGATCGACAACTACCAGGGCTGCGAGGTCCGGTCCACCAAGAACCTGTCGGGCGGCGAGAGCTTCATCGTCAGCCTGTCGCTGGCGCTTGGCCTGTCCTATATGGCGAGCCAGAACGTCCGGGTGGACTCACTGTTTCTGGACGAAGGGTTTGGCACTCTGGATGAGGATGCCCTCGACACGGCGCTCGAAACCCTGGCGGGGCTCCACCAGGATGGCAAGCTGATCGGCGTCATTTCCCACGTAGCGGCCCTGAAAGAACGGATTCCCACTCAGATTCAGGTAAGCCCTCGGACTGGTGGACGAAGTCTGATATCCGGCCCCGGATGCCGGCGGGCGCGAGGTGCCGGGTAACCGGATTCAACCGGTGTGTCCGTTCCGGATGAATGCTTATCCGGTTCCGTTGGGATCATTATCCCCGGCGGCGCGGTAAAATCGAGCCAGGCGGCCGGGGGAGACTCCGGCCAGATACAAGGTGATGGAGGCCCAGTTTCTGAGGGTGCAGCGGACCAGCCCCTCGCGCTCCCAGCGCCGGGCTGATGTGGCGGCCCGGTCGGTCAGGATCACCGGAGTCCGTCCGGCCCGGACCAGCCGCCGGCCCAGGTCCACGTCCTCCATGAGGGGGATCTCCTGAAAACCGCCGATGGCTTCGAAGACCGCCCGACGGATAAAGATCGCCTGGTCGCCGTAGGGAATCCGGGTGAGCCGGGTCCGGAGCCGGACAACCCGTTCGATGAGCCGATAGGCGGGCCGGTCCGAGTCGATCCCCAGGGTAAAGGCCCCGGCGTCGGCGCCTCGAATTACGGCCATCCCGACCCGGTCGAGGGCTCCGGCCGGGAGCCGGGTGTCGGCGTGGAGAAAGAG